>JAYSTZ010000960.1:0-5105 GCA_043719365.1 Verrucomicrobiaceae bacterium
CCAAAAGAAGGCGACTTTTTCACACCCGGAGTACCGGTGAAATACCAGGTGACCGCTACCGATTTTGAAGACGGCGAGTCCGCGAAGAAGCCCGATGAATTTGGCGTCCGCACGATGGTGAGCGGCGCATTTGTGCGAGCAGACGGGAAACAGGAGACATCCGACCCTGGACTCTCGCGAATGAAGCAAAGCGATTGTTTCAACTGCCACGCCGTGGAGCAAAAAATCCTCGGTCCGACGCTATTGGAAATCGCAGACAAGTATCGCGGCCAGCCCGGGGCTGCGGAACTTTTAAACAAGAAGGTGCGAGAGGGTGGCAACGGTGTATGGGGGCAAATCCCGATGCTGCCGCATCCGCAACACACGCTCGATGAAGTGGCCATCATGCTCCGATGGGTGCTCGCGCTGGAGAAAGGCAAAGGCGGGCCGGTTGTCTTGCGCGGGCTCTCTGGCGAAGTCACGCCCCCCAAAAGCTCGAAGCCTGGGAATTACGTATTGGAAGCGGTATTCACCGACGCAGGACGCGGGACGGCGGGCTCGCTGAGTGGGAAGGCGTCCGTCTCGTTGCGCTCGCGCCGTGTGGAGGCGGAACTCGGGGAAGTGACGGGAGCCCGGATTCTGGGAGCGATGGTCGGCGCAATCGATCACGGGCACTATGTAAAGCTCGGCACGCTCAACCTCGCAGGGAGCAAGTCCGTGGTTTTCCACGCAAGCAGCGGCAACGTCGGCGGAAAAATCGAGCTTCGGAGCGGAAGCCCGACCGGGGATTTGCTCGCTACGGTCGAGGTTCCAAACACCGGAGGCTGGGACAAATTCATCGATCCATCCAGTACGCTGACATCAACGCCCCGCGCAGAAATCTACGCAGTCTTTGTGAATCCCGGAAAAAGCGGGCTGATGAATCTCGATTGGGTCGAGTTCATTCCTTGAGCGCGGAGTTTCCGCTGCCGCCAGTCCAAACCGCAGCGGCTCGAATTAGAACTCGCCCTCAGCCTCAATCACATCGCCCGGCTGCAACTTCGGATCGACTTTCGGATCGGCTTTGATGGCTTTGCGGCTGTATCGTGCGACCTGTCCTCCACGGATGAGGCGGACGCCGTCTTCAATGTACTCAGCCGGACCGCCGGCCGCACTGATGGCAGCGCTCAGCGTGAGGTTTTGCGTCCACTGCTGCCGTCCTGGTGCACGCACCGCGCCGCCGACGATCACAAACTTAGGAGCCCCTTGCATCATGTTGATGTTGATATTCGCGACGGTGAAAAACTTCTGTTCGATCAATTGTTTCTCGATGGCCACAGCAAGCTGCGAGGGAGTTAGACCGGACGCTTTGACCCGACCAATCATCGGCACAGTCACTGTTCCGTCTTCAACGGAAAGCTCCTGTGAAAATTCAGTGGTGTACTGCGTCGGTGGTCCGCTGAGACGGATCTGGATGATGTCGCCGTTTTGCAGCGCGGCAGAAGCTCCCGAATTGGTTGCCGATTCGGGCAATTTCGTCGCCATTGGCGCGCCTTTCTTGCGTCCGAAGATTCCCTGCAGCCCCTGCGCATCAGCAAATGATGGCAGGATGGTAAGAGCGATGATGAGAAGGATGCGCATGGTATTCTAGTAGTCTTCGTTGTTGCTGTCGCTCGCTTTGCCCGCCGCGAGAGGTGCCTCGGTCCGATTCTTGGAGCCGTAATACTCCGAGTAGTTCGAGTAGTAGCTGTAGGCGTCGTCGTTCTTGGTATCGACGTTGTTGAGGACGACACCACGGAGGTTGCCGCCCACACGGTTCACGGACTGCTTGACGCGCTGCAACATGGCGCGCGGGAAGCGGCGATGCTGCACAACCATGATGGTGTTTTCGATCCAGCTCGCGAGGTTCGATGCGTCGGACACACCTAGAATCGGCGGGGCGTCAAAGAAGACGATGTCGTACTGGCCTCGAACCAGGTTGATGAGGTCGATCATTTTCTGGCTGTTCAAAATACCGGCATCATCGTGAGGCAGTTTACCACTCGGGATGAACTTCAAATTATCGAGCTTCGTGGGCACCACGATTTTCTCCAATGTCGCGCGACCCTGCAAATAGTCCGCAAGGCCGAATGCGTTATCCACGCCGAAAAAGCGATGCTGAGAGGGCCGACGAAGATCGGCGTCCACGACGAGGACGTTCGCCCCGTTCTTCGCGTACGTGAATGCGAGATTGTTGAGTGTGGTCGATTTCCCTTCACCGGGGCCGCCCGACACGAGTGTGAACGTGTTTGAATCGCGGTCGGCTCCGCCAAGTTCCAGGTTCGCCTTCAAGATTCGGTAAATTTCCGCATCGTGTCCATCGCGACGCTGGTTGATCAGGACAGAAATATCGCGAGGGATGACAGCAAGAACCGGGAGTTGGAGATAGCGCTCAATGTCTTCGATCGTCTTTACGCTGGTATCGAGATACTCGATGAAGAATGCGAGCGCGATACCGAGAGCAGCACCGATGAACACCGCAACGCCGATCCATTTCAGCATGCTGGGGCGCGCGGCTCCGCCGACTGCGACTTCCGCTTTTTCACGGATAATGACGGGCTTGAACGTAACCTGCGAATCGATCCGCGCAGCAGTGTGGCGCTGGTCGAGGATTTGCATGAGGCCCTTCGCCATGAGATATGCGCTCTTCTTTTCCACGTAAGGCTTGAGCATCTCTTTCTCTTCTCCGTGCTCTTTCTTGGCCTTGGTCTGCTTGTCGTTAAATGTTTTCAGCGTGTCCTCCTGGATCTGGAGGTTGGTCGCGAGGGCGCGACGCATTCCATCAAGCTGGTCGGCAAGGATTTTAGCGTAAACCTCTTTTTGACTGCGAATTGCACGCACGATGGGATGATTTTCTCCTACGCCCGCGCCAAGAATCTTCGCCTCTTCGACACCTGCCTCCAAGAATAGAGGGAGCTTTCCGGAGATTGTCGGATCATCGATATTGAGAATGCGGAGAGCCTCCATGAGTTGCTCGGGCTTTAGGGCCTCGATCCGCGTGAGCTGGCTGCGAAGGATTTCCACTTTGGCCTGCTGCTCTCCGACCTGCTGCTCGACCATCTGGACCTGCTTGTCCATGCCGAGAGAAATAAGAACGTTTGAGTTCTCTGGATCTGGATCCACGATACTGCGTTCCTGACGGAGCACTGAGCACTCTTCATTGAGCTTAGCGACTGACTTTTTCTGCACCTCAAGCTCCTGCTTAATTTCCGCCAGCCCGGTGGAAACGCTCGCCTGCTGCTCCTCCACGCGGGATTCCTGATAAACGCTCGCCACGGTGTTTGCGATGTCGCGGGCAAGCTCCTTGTCCGCATTGTAAACGCCAATCTCGATAAGCGACGTGTTACGTGTGTCCTGCACTTCCATGTCTCCGATCAGCGTCCGGGCGACATAGCTCCTCGGCCAGGTCTGACCGGGAGGCGAAAATTTCTTTACCAAATCGAGCCGGTCAATGACTTTGTAAAGGATCTCGTTCTTTTGAAGAATCTTGAACTGCGTCTGAATGAACTGAGGGTCAAATCCACGCATCGAATTCGCGGAGGGACCCAGCGGATCCACTGCGCGGTTGGAGTCTGGTTTGATTTCCAAAGTCACCTTGGAGAGATATTGCTTGGGCAGGAAGAAAACATAGACGCCGGTCGTGACGACGACGAGCAGGAAGGTCAGCAAAATGAGACCGAAACGCATCTTGATGACGCGCCAGTAGTCGAGAAAGTGGAGTTTAACCTCGTTTTGATCGTTCATAAAAAGGGTGAGCTATATGTTGGCTGGATTTGGTGGAAGAAAGCAGGCACCACCGGCTTCCGCAACCGCGGACCCGTAGTTTCTGACAGGGAATGAAGCGGCGCGTTCAAAATTCATATTCGCCAGTGAAAAAAATGCGGCTGCGGTCGTAGTCCGTCCGTCCGAGATCGGTCTTGCTGTTCGTATAGGAATAGCTGCTGCCGAACTTCAGCTTTCGGCTGTAAAAATAGCGCAAATTGAGAGAGGCGTCGAACACCTCCTGATTACTTCCAGCGCCGACTGCTCCGGCAGCTTTGGTCTCATAGGAGATCTGATTCACGGACGCACTCGCGACAAACTTCGGACTAAAAAGGTGCTGCCCCGACAAAGACGTACGGAAAACCAGTTGCTGCGCACCGGGAATCGACGATTCCTCAAAACCGTAGCGGGAACTCACCGTGACCGTATCGCGCCTCGAGGGTTGATATAAGAGTGAAAACTCGCCAAAGGGCGAACTGGACTTCTCGGAAGCTGCGTCAAAAGTGCGGATGGCTTCTCCCGCTCTAATCGTAGTCCGAAGCCGGCGCGTGAGATCCCAATCGGCACCGCCGAGGACGGTAAGTGTCGTGCTCCCATTGTCTGCGTCGAGATAGCTCACCTGAGCATGCCGCACCTCGCCCACGAACGTGAGTCGGGGCGACCAAAGGTAACGTAATTCCTGGCCCAAACCGTAAGAAGTATAGCTTCCTGTCCCTCCCGCGCCTGCCTCCTGAAGACGGAAGTCTGCGCTGAGACTGGTCACAGTACTAAAATGCCTGTTCCAGCGGTAGGAAAGATCGGTTTTTGACGCAACAGTGGTCGTAGCGCCGCCGACCCCCGCAGTATCAGCACCAGCGTTCAATCTTGAAAAATCAGGCTGCGTTTGATGTCCCGCAGAAAGCGCGGTCGAGACCTGCAAACGCGGCGAGAAGCGCCGGATATAGAGCAACGAGAGACTGCCATCATATTCCAACGGGTCCACAGAACGGCTCCAATAATAGTTCAAACCGGCCCGGGCGTCCATGGTAAATGCCTGCCGCCCTTTTGCCCACTGTGCCTGATAGCTGGCGTTGAGCTGCGAAACTACACTCGTCTCCTTCACACGATCCGGGATTCCGGGTATGACCTGCACAAACACTTGCTCGGCCCGGGCGGGACGGAGAATCACTTTCTGGGATTCGGTGCGAAAAATCGGGATAAAGATGCCGTTGACCGCGCCGGTTTTGAATTTTCCGGTATTAAAAGTCCGGGTCACGGTCGTGGATAGCTCCTGCTCTGCCGGGATCACCTGCCGGAAAGTCACGTCGTCGGTCCCTCCACCATTCGTCGGAGTTTGCAACGTGTTG
>JAYSTZ010000097.1:0-11527 GCA_043719365.1 Verrucomicrobiaceae bacterium
TCCAGCATCCCGCGCTTTTTTTTGCCCACGTGCGGCAAGCGCTTGGCCGATGGTCTTGATTGATGGCGGCGCGTGGAACCGTTCGCGGCGGGCAGTGTGTGATTGAAAGCGGAAAGTAGCCCGCGAGTCTCTTCGCGGAAAAACCAAACGGCGAAGCCGCACGAAATAGAAGCGTCGCTTCGCGAGCGGTGTTGAGCCGCGAAGGGACTCCCGGGCTACTGTGAATCACACCCCGCAGCGCACTCCCGCGCTATCGCGCGATGGACAAGGGGGCGCGCGATGTGCAACGTGCCGCGCTCATGGCTCGCGTGCTTATTCTTTTTGCGCATCCGGCGCTGCATAAATCCCGCATCAATCGTGCGATGGCAAATGCGGTGAGCGGACTGGATGGGGTGACTTTTCACGACCTCTATGAGGTCTATCCCGATCTGCACATCTCCGTGGATACTGAGCAGCAAATGCTCCGCGAGCATGATGTGGTCGTCTTCCAACATCCGATGTTCTGGTATTCGAGCCCCGCGATTTTGAAGGAATGGCAGGACCTCGTGCTCGAGTCCGGGTTCGCGTATGGCGAGGGCGGCGACGCACTGCGCGGAAAGCGGATGCTCTCGGCAATCAGCACCGGCGGTGGCCTGGAGGCGTATCAGCGCGGCGGATCGAATCATTTCACCATTCGCGAATTGCTCGCACCTTTCGAGCAAACGGCGCGACTCTGCGGCATGGAATATCTGGAGCCGTTCGTGATCAGCGGGGTCTTCCGGCTCACCGATGCGGAGGTCGCGGCAGAAGCTGCGCGCTATCGGGCGACGATCGAATCGCTGGTCGTCGCGGAAGGAGGTGCGCTGTGAGTCTGTTTCAGATTTTCGTCTATCTGCTGGCGGCGGTCATCGCGGTGCCGTTTGCAAAGCGGCTCGGGCTGGGCTCGGTGCTTGGGTATCTCATCGCAGGCATCATCATCGGCCCCTCGCTGCTCGGTGTCGTCGGGGCGGGCGAGGAGGTCGCGCACATTGCGGAGTTTGGCGTGGTGATGATGCTGTTTCTCATCGGGCTGGAGTTGCGTCCGTCGCTGCTGTGGCGGCTGCGCGTGCCGATCGTAGGGCTCGGCGGGCTGCAAGTTCTGGGCGTCACCACTGCGGCGGCGGGCATCGCGCTGGCATCCGGGCTCGGGTGGAAGCAGGCGCTGGCCATCGGGCTCATCGTCGCGATGTCGAGCACGGCCATTGTCATTCAATCGCTCGCCGAGAGGGACCAGCTCAAGCTTTCCGCCGGGCAATCATGTTTTTCCGTGCTGCTGTTTCAGGACATCGCGGTGATTCCGATCCTCGCGATCCTTCCGCTGCTGGGCACGGGCGAAGTGGCGGCAGGCGAACACGGCGTCATCGCGCACCTCCCGCCATGGCTGCGGGCGCTGGCGACGATTGGCGCAGTGGTCGGGCTGGTGCTCGCGGGCCGTTTTCTTTTGAGACCGATCTTCCGATATGTCGCGGCGACGAGGCTGCGGGAGGTGTTCACGGAGATGACGCTGCTGCTGGTGATCGGCGTGACGCTGCTGATGGGCGCAGTCGGTCTGAGCGCCGCGCTCGGTGCGTTTGTCGCGGGCGTGATGCTGGCGGACAGCGAGTACCGGCATCAGCTCGAAGCGGACCTTGAGCCGTTCAAAGGGCTGCTGCTCGGACTGTTCTTCATCACCGTCGGAGCAGGCATTGATTTCACGCTGATCGGTGCGCGGCCTGGTCTCGTGGGCGCGCTCGTGGCGGGAATTGTCGTGATGAAATTTGTCATTCACCTGCCGCTTGCACGCATCTTCCGGCTCGATTGGGCGCAGGGCACGCTGTTTGCGCTGGCGCTCGCGCAGGGCGGGGAGTTTTGCTTCGTGCTGCTCGCATTCGCCCAGGGCGCAGGCGTGCTCGGCGCGGAACTTGTGAAGCCGCTGACCGCTGCGGTCGCGCTGAGCATGGCGCTTACGCCGCTCCTTTTTGTGCTGAACGATCGGGTGCTCCAGAAAATGTTCCGCCGGCATCTGCCCGTGAAACCGGAGCGCGAGGCGGACAATATACCCGCGCACGATAATCCGGTGATCCTCGCGGGCTTCGGGCGCTTCGGCCACGTCGTCGGACGGCTCCTGATTGCAAATCGCATCGGCTGCACCGTGCTGGAAAACGACCCGGAGCAAATCGAGATGCTCGCCCGCTTTGGCCTGAAAGCCTACTACGGCGACGCCACCCGCGCCGACCTGCTTCACGCCGCCGGGGCCGCGCGCGCAAAGCTTTTCATCTGCACGCTGGCCGACGAGCCGGAGACGCTGAACATCGTGCGAATGGTGCAGCGGGAGTTCCCGCATCTGCGCATCCTCGCCCGCGCCGTGAGCCGGCAGCATGCCTACGAACTGATCCGCGCCGGCGTCGATGACGTCTTCCGCGAGACAGTCGGCAGCGCGCTCGACCTCGGCGTCGCCGCGTTGCGCGGGCTCGGTATGCGCGGCGTGCAAGCGCTGCGGGCCGCGCGTCTTTTCAAGGAAGTGGACGAGGCTTCGGTGCGTGAGCTCGCAAACTACGAGGGCGATGAAAGCGGGTATGCCACGCGCGCCCGCCAACACGGCGCAAACCTCGAGTCCGTCTTGCTCCGCGACTCGCGCATGCAGAAGGAAACCGGCGATGATGCGTGGGACAGCAAGCCGCGGGACCGCTGATTGCGAACCCAAACAAAAGGACACTAAAGGCGTTGTATCCTCCATCATGAATCGCCGCTCTTTCATCCGCTCGCTCGCCGGGACCTCGCTCCTTCTGCCCGGCATGTTGTCCGAGCTGATGGCGTCTTCGGAGGCGGTGGACCCGATTGCGCCGAGGGCCTCGCATTTTCCACCGCGGGCGAAGCGGGTCATTTTTTTGCACATGAGCGGCGGCGTGTCGCATGTGGATTCGTTCGACTACAAACCGCGGCTGATCTCCGACCACAACGCGCCCTACGAAGTGCCGAAGAAGATGCTCGATGCGTTCGCGCCCGAGAACCGGAGCGCGGTGAAGTTTTACAAACGGCCGGGCTGGGAGTTTAAGCAACGCAGGCAATCGGGGCTGTGGATCAGCGATCTTTTTCCAAAGGTGGCGGAGTGCGCGGATGACTTGTGCCTCGTTCGTTCGATGTTCTCGGACAACGCGGATCATCAGCAGGCGACTCTCGGGATTCATACGGGGTCGGTCGGTTTCACGCGTCCGAGTATGGGCTCTTGGGTGACGTATGGCCTCGGGACCGAGAACGCAAATTTGCCGGGCTTCATGGTGATCGCGCCGGTGCTGCCGTACTCGGGCGGGCAGGTGTGGTCGGCGGATTTCCTACCGGGGTGTCATCAAGGAACCCACGTCGTCCCAGGGCCGGAGCCGCTGCCCAATGTGAAGCGCCGTCTGGCTGCGGCGGCGGAGCAGGAAATGGAGCTCGGGCTTGCTTCCGCGCTGAATCAACGACACCTCGCCGCCCATGACAACGACCCGCAACTCGCTTCACGCATCAAGGCTTTCGAGACGGCATTTCGGATGCAGACGGCGGCACCGGAGGCGTTCGATTTATCGAAGGAGAGCGACGACATACACGAGCTCTACGGCCTGCCACGCGGCGGGACCAGCGGCTTTGCGTGGCAGTGCCTCATCGCGCGCCGCCTCGCGGAACGCGGTGTGCGCTTCATCGAACTCATAGACACCGGCGCGAGCAACAACTGGGATTCGCACGGAGACATGGCGCAGCACGGTCCGCTCGCGAAGAACGTGGACCAGCCCATCGCAGCGTTGATCCGCGATTTGAAACAACGCGGGATGCTCGACGAAACGCTCCTCGTGTGGGCGACGGAATTCGGACGAACGCCATTCAACACCGGCAAGGACGCGAAGGGCCGCGAACATCACGCACAGGCATTCACCTGCTGGATGGCGGGCGGCGGTGCGAAGGGCGGAATCGCCTACGGCGAGACGGATGATTTCGGAAACACGATCACGAAGAACCCGGTCCACGTCCACGACCTGCACGCGACGATCCTGCACCTTCTCGGGCTGGATCACAAACGCCTCACCTACCGCCACGCAGGCCGCGATTACCGGCTGACGGATGTTTTTGGCAACGTGCTGAGCGACGTAGTGGCGTAGCTCACGGTTATTTTTTAGGCGGGCCGGATTCGGTGATTCTCACCGCTGTGATGAAGTCCACAGCACGCTGCAACACGACATCGCGAACGGGTGGCTTCGGAGTTTCACCCGCAGCTTTCAAACGCTGGGCTTCCTGTGCGGCGTCCATCTCGGGATTGTTCCCGGCGACGAGCGCGGCTTCATTCATTCGAGGGCGTTCCTTTTCATTCACCAGTGTCTGAAACTCCTTTTCGAACGTCGCTGCGTACAGGATTTCGTCGGTCTTTTCCTGCGGGACAGCGACGACCAAATCCGGGCGCAGACCGCCCGGAAATACCGGGGTTGCATCGGGAAGCGTGACCTCGCCGACCGCGACCTTCAGCACGCGGCCTTTCTCCAGCGGGACTTCCTCGAACTGCGCCGCCTCGCCTTTGGTTTGCTGACCGATGACGTATGCGCCGACGTGAGTTCGAAGGACGGCCGCGATGACTTCGCCGGAGCCCGCCGTGTCTGTATCCACGAGAACCGCGAGCGTCCCGCGCCAGATCGGTGCTACGCGGGATGTGAGGATTTCCTCATCGCTCGCGCGAGTGCGCTTCACCGAAAAAAGGATGCGTCCCTTGGGGCAAAAGCGGCGACACACTTCAGCGGCCTGCTCGAACTCTGTGTGCGCAGGCGTGGCCCGCAAATCCAGGATGAGGGCCGCAGGTGGTTTCTCGTAGCTGGTGATGGTTGCGTCGAGAGCACCGAGGGATGCCGGAGTCAGCGAGCCGAGACGGATGTAAGCGACGGAGTCGGGAAGAACCTCCGCCCGGTACGGCTGGTTCTCATTGCTGACAGAACCCGGTCCTTCGAAAACGCGGACGCCATTTCCCGCGCGCTCCAGCAGTCCCTGAAGTCTTGCGCGAGCGAGCGCGATTTCCTCGAGATCATCGGGCCGGACATAGCTGCCGCGCAACATCTCGATCACGCTTTTTAGCTCTGCTTCTCCCAGCGCATTGGCTGCCTCGCGAGGCGGGATTACAGCCGGTCCGAGGAACTTCTGCGGTGGCGGCGGGAGCGGCGGCAAAGACTTCAGCGCAGGCTCGGGCTTTTCATTGGCCTTGAACTCACGCTTGTTACCGACCGGATTTGGCTCCGGAAGAATCTGCTGTGCGACAAGCGAAACAGTGAGCGCGAGAAAAGCGACAGGTTTAATCATGACGGCGCAGAGCCTACGCAGACCGGCACTTACCGCAACTTTACAATTTTCCGCCCGGCCAAGGTCATTTCTTTACAACTCCATGCTATGGTCCCCGTATGAAAATGATTCTGCCATCACTAATCGCCGTCGCACTCACAACGATAGTTCAGGCATCCATGCTGCAACCGGCGAAGTTGCAACCATCCAGCGGACTCGATGCCGCGAGCGGGCTCGATGCAGCCAGCGGACTTGGCGGAAGAGGCAGCGTCCGCACTCAACCGGACTCGACGGATGCGTGGAAGGCACGGTTCCCAAAACAACCCAACGGCACCCCGCGCCGATAATTCCATGATCTCGATTCTCACGTTTGAATCGCCTCACGCGGGCCACACCGACGCCAGTGCCGTTCGCGCCTAGCTGGAAAATGCGGACGAGGCGCGCAGGCCTCATCCCCCGCCAACGTCGCGCTCCGACTGATGCGGGCACGGCGGGCACTTATGGAGCGTGCAACCCGAAGTATCGCCTGAGAGTTTTCATACAAAAAGAATCCGCAGGGGGAACACCGTTAATTAAGCCCAACCAACCGGTGCCCCGCCCTGCGGGAGGGGTGCGAATGCACGCCCGAAATACTTCACGGAGCAGGCAGGATTTGGCAGCCCTACCTAGGCCCACCCGCCCCGCAAATCCGTGTATCAAATCACCTTCACTCGTTCCTCGGTGAGTTTGATAACGCGCCCTTCAGGGTCGCGGAAATTGTTATACTGCCCCACGGTGGTCACGATGATGCCGCGGCGGCGAAGCTCACCGAGCACGGAGTCCTGCCGCTTCAGCGCGAGGTGCAGATGAAAGTAGCTGACTTGTTCTCCGTGCTCGCAGGCCCGCAGGCAGAGCGGCACTCCGCCGAGTTCGATCTCGCAGATTCGGTCGGGCTTTTCGTGCATCACGACCGCGTTCAGGATATCGACGTAGAAGTCCCGGACCCCGCGATAGTCTTGGGTAAAAATGGTGATTGCGAAACACTTCGGATTGGCGGCCACAGCGCTTACTTGCGCGGTGTCGTGGTCGCCGTCGATGTCATGCAGTCTTGAAAGGGTTATCATGGGATCCCTATAAAGCCGCCGCCGTGCCACGCGAATATAATTTCTATAATTACCAGACCACTAACGCGCCGCCGGTTACAATTTCGAGATGTCCACCAGCTTGATTCCGGGGCGAAGGTACGACACGAGCCCCCGCTCCGAAGCCCACACGATTTGCCCTTTCTTTAGAAGCGTATCGTAGAAAAGCCGCTCCGGCGTTTGATTCGAGCCCGTCCTGTCGGTCTTGCTGTCATCCAGGTAACGCAGATAAGTGCGCTCGCATATCGCGACGTGCGTGACTCCTTGAGCGCGGAGTTCTGGAATCGTCCCAACGTCGGCGACTTCTTTTTCCCCGCCTACGATTCGCTGCGCGAGCGGCTTGAGACCGGCGTGTTCCAGACGGGTCAAGTCAGGAAGCTGCACGGCCCTGTCCGTCGCCAGAACTGCGTCCGCAGGAAGGTTGGCGCGGATCCATGCGATGAGATCGCGGCGGTCGTCCGATTTTAGTTCGGTATCGAGCACGCGCACAGACTGCACTTGAAAGAAAACGGCGAGACCGACCAACGCCGCAGCCACCGCAATCCCGCAGCCATGCAGGACGGCTCGATTCCGAACTACGGCAAGCAACCGCACGAGCCCCGCAACCGCGAGAAACGTCAGCGCCAGCGAGATCGGCAGGTAGTAGCGGACGGCGGTCTTCGGGATGAAACTGTAGAGCGCAAACTGCGAGACGGCGAGCGCCGCCAGCAACCACTCGACGGCGGAAATTATCCGCGGCGTACGCAAAACGGAAAACAGCCACAATACAGCAATCATCGGCACCGCCCACCCGCCGTACATGATCTGCGTGATGATGTAAAAATCGTGCGGCACTTTGCGAGTCACGCCATCGGTCATGCCCGCGAGCTTGGTACCCTCTTCGTGGAGACTCTCAAAAAGAAGACCCGGCGTAGTTAGAAATGAGAGATTAAACAGCAGCCACACACCGGCGAACGTGCCGAGAAATCGCAGGAACCGGGGCTTCCGCAACGCAGGTTCGGTGCGACTCCACACGAACCAGAGTGCGACCGGAAGCAGCAGGAATGCGACATACTTCCCCGCCGCCGCCATCGCACAGGCGACTGCTAATAAGTAGAGCCGCTTCATTGTGGGAGCTTCAACAAAGGCATTCAACGTGAGACAGAAAACTGCGATGCCCGCCATCATCCACGGGTCCTCTTTGAAATAATGAGCGAGATCAAACAGCAGCGGATTCGTCATTCCAAGGAGCCCCACGGCCCAGCCCGCCAGCCCGCCGAACAGTTGAAATGCGAGCACCGCAAGCACCGCAATCGCAGCTGCCGAAACAGCGGCCGTGCACCAACGTCCGACTTCCACGACTTTCTGCGAGTTCTTTTGATCCGCGCCACGCAGGACGACGTAGCGGGCTACGTTCACCGTCGAAAGCATCATCATCGGGTGATGAAAGTTGCGCTTGTGGCGGATCAACTGCGCGCTCTTTCCCGACTCGTCCGGATGGTAGTAGAAAGGAAACGAATTGTGACGGGAAAACAACGTCAGCCCGGCCGCGAAGACGCAGAGAAACAGGAGGATTGCATGGCGGCGATTGGTCATTGGACCGGACGAATTAGCGGCTGCAAGCCGGCAACGCAATTCCGTCGTCGAGCGAAAAGCCCTGCCTATTTTGTATTGGCCACTTTTGGTGCGCCGGTCGCTTTATCCACTCGAAGGATGCCGCCGCTCGCGATGGTGTTGGTCATTGGCTCGCCATCTTTCATCAATGTGAACGATGCGATCACCGTCTTGTGCTGGCCGGCCTGCGAGTCCGGAGCGGCTTTGAGCACGAAGCGGACTTCCTTGTCGTCCTTGGTGATTTCGCGCTCCTCGGCGGTCACGCCTTGAGGGAGTCCGAGCAGCGCGACTTTCGCTTTTCCTTCAAAGGGCGTTTTCTGTTCGAGCTTCATTGTCATCGCGCCTTCGCTGCCCTGGTCGATATAGGTCCGGACGAGCGTGCCGCTCACAAATGGCGGGGCGATTTCGAGATCGACGAGTCCCGTGCTGATCCACGTCGCACCCTTGCCGAGATCGACACTGCCGTTCACGCAGATCTTCCATTTCGCGAGCTGGGCTTTGTCTTGTGCACTGATCGTTATAGCCCCTTCCACGGCCCCTTCCGGGACGGTGACGGCACCGGGCTGGCCGACACCCGGTGGTGCCCACAGGAGCTGAATTTGCAGCGGACCGTTGAACGCCGGTTTTCCGTCCGCACCCGCTTTGCGATTAACGGCAACTTTGAGATTCATCGAACCGGATTGAAGGAGCGGAGCCTTGGGCTGGTGCAGTTCCAACATCACAGGAACCTCTTCGGTCACCGCGATGGCGAGCCCGGTTTCGTCCACTCCATAGTAGGATTTTTGGTTGCCGTTTTCCGTCACCTCCACACGGTGCTCGACTTTCGAAATGATGTTTTCACCCGCCGGTGGCTCGGCCAGTTTGGGTAAAAGGGTGAACGTCTTCTGCGTTGCGGGCGCATCCGCTTTTGCCTCAAAAACCATCGGGATTGTATCCACGCTTTTGTCCATCTTGCTCGTGGCAATCGTCACGCCTGCGGGCAGTTGCTGCGGCTCGACGACGATGTCACCGACCGCATTCAGTTTCTTCACGCGGACGAGCGTGGAATAGCGATTCCCCTTCGGGACAGGCACCGCACGGCGCTCCTGCGAGCTATTGATGACCATCTCCGGCAGGTAGCTGTAAAGCCCCTTCCCTGCCGGCGCCACCTCGACGCGATAGGTGAAAAGCGGCCCTCCACGCCCGAGCTGATCCTTCACCGCGAGAAAGTAATCACCGTCCGCCGGTGCCGTCCAAGGTTGCACGCTGTCCGGTCCGCCCTGGTCGTCATTGGCGGCAAGCTGCGCGCCTTTGGCATCATGGATCGAAATTACCGAGTCGAGCGGCGATCTCAATGCCCGGGCAAACACTCGAAACTCAAACGCCGCTCCTTTTGTCGTCGTGAACTTAAAGAAATCGACGTCGCCCTTTTCCTGAATGATTCCGTTAAACGCCAGCGGCAGAGGCCCCGGCGCGGGCGTCGCTTTGGCGACTTCATTGTTCGGCTCGACCTCCAGCACATTCCCGAAAGACGAGACCCGCATCAAGTTGGCCTGCGGAGCCGAAAGACCGTCTTTTTGCGCGATGACTTCGATGCGAGTGTCCGGGGCGGCGGGGAGCTTCACTGCCTGTTCAAAAGGTCCGGCAGCATCCCCCAGCATCTGCACCTTTACCTCCGTGCCCGCCTGACCGCCACCAGGGTAAGCCACCACGGGTCGCGGATGACTGCCGATGTGCAGCAAATAATTACACGGCCCACTCCCGCTATTCGTGGCCTCCTTGATCATCACGCGATACTTTCCGTCTGCTGGCGCGATGATGCTCAGCGCGGGGTCCTGTCGCGTGAAAGAACCGTCGTCCATCTCCGCAATCATCGTCCCGTCCGCCTTCGATATCGACATGAACGCGTCATACTGCTGCTGCGTCGAAAGACGCATCGCCACCACCTCCGCCGACAGCCGCTGGCCCTTTTTCAGCTCCACTTCAAAATGATCCTGATCCTCACCCGGCGTCGAGCCATAGACTGTCACCCCCAGCGGCACTGTCTGCACTTTATACGGGTCCGCCTTGTCCTCGTCCGCCTCTTTTTGCACGGGATACGGAGTCACGTAAAAGAGCCGCGTATCAGCGATGCCCGAGTTCGTCACCGCGCGGAAGACGTATTCCCCGAGACGCGCATCCGCCGCAATCTTCAGCTTTGCCTTAAACTTGCCCGCCTCCGCCTCGCTCACGCTCACCACTTCGATGCCGGGTTCGTTAAAAAGGAGCGACCGCGCATCGGCCAGCCGCGCACCACTGAGCACCACCTCGACCTCCGTCCCGCGCTGACCCGCGCCCGGAGTGATCAGCGAATTATTCGGCGTCCCCGCGAAAGCCGAGACGGAAAGAGCGATTGTGGTGGAAAGAATGGTGCGTTTCATAAGCGACGATGTGTAAAGCCAGAACGCTCTCCACTCTTAGGGAACTCCGCACTTGCAATACCCCCGCGCCGGTTCCAAGTTTCCGCCCCAATTTTTCCAATGTCATTGCGCATCGATGAGCTCAGCCCGGCCGAAGTAAAAACACTCGCCGAGGAATTTGAAACCGCCCCCCTTGGCGATGTCCTTGCCTGGGCTTGGCATCGCTTCCGCAACCTCGCCGCCATCGGCACCAGCTTCCAAGGCTCCGGCCTCGTGATGATCGACCATGCTGTCAAGGCAGGCCTCAAATTCCCCATCTTCACGCTCGATACCAACCTCCTCTTTCCCGAAACCTACGAGCTAAAATCGCGCCTCGAAGCCCATTGGGGCATCTCCATCGAATCCGTGCAGCCCGACGTGACACTCGACCAACAAGCCGCCGAAAACGGCCCCGAGCTCTGGAAAAAAGCCCCCGACGCCTGCTGCACCATCCGCAAAGTCCTGCCGCTTCAGCGCAAGCTCTCCGACCTTGCCGTATGGATCACTGGCGTCCGCCGCCAGCAAAGCGACACCCGCGAAGCCATGCGCATCCTTGAACTCTACCAATTCGACGATCTCAACGACCTCTACATCGCCAAAATGAACCCCATGGTGAACTGGGGCCGCGATGCCGTCTGGGATTATATCAAGGCGAACGGCATCCCTTACAACCCGCTCCACGATCGCGGCTACCGCAGCATCGGATGCCAGCCATGCACCCGCCTCGCGGGCTCCGGCGAGGACGAACGTGCAGGCCGCTGGACCGGCTTCAACAAGACCGAGTGCGGCATCCACACCTTCCTCGGCGCGTCCATTTAGGCGCGCTCGCGGCTCACTCGATTCCCCTCCCAGCGCCGACATTTCCAAAAATTTGCCCCCATCCAGCAAAACAGGCCCGTGCAGACAAAACCAGTTAATCCATTGAGCGAAGGAATATTAAGCGTCGCCAGGCTTGCCAGAGCAATCCGCGATTCGAGAGGTTCGACAAAAACAATCGAGGGCATCACGGAACTAGTGCCTCGCCCGTCGTGCTGTGATGGTTGTTGTGATTGGTGAGAAGTGAGTGGTGATTTGTCGCAAGGCGTGGGTCGTGAGCTTTCGCTTGCG
>JAYSTZ010000961.1:0-2234 GCA_043719365.1 Verrucomicrobiaceae bacterium
GTTCGGGCGGAGTGTGCTTGCGCGGTCAATCGCCTCGATCGCGCCGGGGCGGTTACCAAGTTTACTGCGGGCTTCAGCGAGGAAGAACCACGTTTTTGCGCTGGCCGGGTCGAACTGAAGCGACTGCACAAAGTAACGCTCGGCATCGGACCATGCCTCGCGGCGCGTGGCGACGATACCAAGATTCCGCAGCGCACCGTCGTGGCCGCGAGCCGGATTTACGGCGAGCGAGATGGCGACGGCCCGCTGGTAACATGCTTCGGCGCGCGGCGTGTCGCCTTTTTCCATCAGGAGATTTCCCATGGCGAAAACAACGTCGGCATTTCCGTCCGCATACGCATACGCGATGTCGAGGTTGCGCTGGGCGCGGTCCAGCGCAGTTGTCGCGGCAGCGGGGTCTTTTGTTTTCATGGCGATGCCCGCTTCAGTGGCGCGGATGCCGGCTTTGTAGAAATCGAGCGCCCAGCCTACATTTTCGCGCGGCTGCGTGCAGAACCATGCGGCGGCGGCGAGTGCGGCAAGCGACAGCGCGGCGTTCCTCCACTCGCTGCGGATCAGCCGCTCATGGAGAATCGAGAGTCCGCCGATACCGAGTAAAATAAGGCCGGGTGCGGCTGCGAGCCGGTAGCGCTCGGTGATAAAGACGGGCATCAGCGAGCAGATATGCAGCAGTACAGCTCCGATAACCCAGCGACTCGTTTTCCAGCGTGCCCAGCAAAATGGCAGCCCGGCGAGCCCGAGCGCGGCGATGAATCCGAAGCGAAGGCCGGGCGGAACCGCCCCTTCATCGCGGAGGAGTTTGAGGATGCTGAGGTCGTCGTACTGATAGACGTTCCAGAAGTTCTCGAACTTGAGCCAGAGCAGTTTTGCCCACGAGCCCGGCTGCTCCCGCATGTAAGCGTGCGCCTTCGTTTTCCAGTAAGCGGAAATCTCCGAGCGCTTCATCTCCCGCCCATTTTCCGCCTGCGGAATCAGCTCGGAATCGCGAAGCATCCCCGCTTGCGAGGAGCTCATGGTGGACGGGATTTTGGTGTAGCCGTTAGCCTCGGCGTGGTTGCCGATGTAGAGATTCAATCCGTCGTGTGCAGAAAGGAAGACGTTGTCTTTTGCTACAAGCCGGTTGTGCAGCCAGACAGGCGAGGTGGCGAGATAGACGCCGACCAATAGAAGAGCGGCGCGAGCAGCGATCGGAAAAAGCGAGGGCCTCCATCGCGAAGCTATCGCCACGATTCCGAGCGCCACGGCTGCGGTCGCGAGCCGGCCCATACTGAAATCGAATGAAGCAGAGAAAGCCGATGATACCGCGAAAGCCCCGGCGAGAGATGCCACAATAGCGACGCCGCGCTTCTCAGTGCGGCCCGAGGTGACCGCGATGCAGAGGAGCATCAGAGGTAGAAGCATCAGGATCGTCGCTACCGTGGCCGCGACAAGGCCCGCCCCGAGCCCCATGAACAGCCATGTTCTCTTTCTCGGTTCTGATTCCGACTGGGCTGCACGAATGAGAAAATACGCCGCGCCCCAGTAAGCGCAAATCACCCACGACGTAGGCATCAAAATTGTCGCAAAGACTTGCGCAGGAGTCATCGCAAGCCAGGTTACGGAGCCCGTGAGAGCAAGGATATTCGCCCGTTTCGCATTGCCGAAAATGCGCCGCCCGATGAGGAAGATGAACGTCGCGGTGAGGGCGTGAAACACTGCGTTGAGCTGCGCGATGAGGAATGGCGAGAACTCGGGATGATACCCGCCGGTCAACGTGTAAATGCCCGCGAGCGCGTAGGCAAACCCGGGCATTCCGTAGAACGCCTTACCGTCCGACCATTGACCGGCGCTTATTCGCAACGCCCAGTCATTGTAAAACTTCATGTCGTCGCTCTCCGGGAGAAAGTAACGCGTCCCGGCGATGGACTGGAGGATGAAAAACTGCACGAGAAACGAGAACACGAAGACCCAGATGCCGGCCGGGAGCTTCGCCAACCGTGCAGCGGGCGACGAATTCATGGGCGTAAGTTCGAGGCTGTTTTAAGAGTTTTTGTAAATTTCATAAATGAACGGAGCGAGTGGTCTTGATCATGCTTAAGGATGATTCGTTGCGGGAAACCGCTACAAAACAAAACAAAACCAAAACCGAAATAATACAATGCTACAGAAACTAAACACAAAACGCGGCGGCTTCACACTCGTCGAAATCATGATCGTGGTCGCCATTATCGCGCTTCTCGCAGCGATTGCCGTCC
>JAYSTZ010000962.1:0-13173 GCA_043719365.1 Verrucomicrobiaceae bacterium
GTTGTGGCCGTTTTTCCCGAAGAGGGATCGCGGACTGTGATTTGGTGGTCACCCTCGATGGCGACCGCATAGGTCTTCCCTGATTGATTGCGGAACTGAAGCGTGCGGCTTTCCCATTCGACACCGTCGAGCGTCGCAGCGACTGGAACAAGCGTAGTCGATGGGATGTCGGGATCGACGATAAATGTTGAGCCGGACACCGGACTTGTGATGCGGATATTTCCATCGGACCGGATCGCGATGCGGTCACGCAAATGATTATCCACGCTCGCGGCCCAAGGCGCGAATTCGGTGCCGAGCAGTACGCGCCCGTCAGCGTCGTAGTCGGCGGGAGATTCCTGTCGCGGGAGTTGATGAAACTTTTCCGTGACAGCGCCCGGCTGCGATTTGGCGACCATGTGCCCGGTAATTGGATGAACGGTGCGCTCTGTAATTCCCGACGGACGGGGGAACCACGTGCTGCCAAAGCGGCTGTGCATTTGCTCGATGACATCGTGGAGCACCGGCCCCGCCCCGGAGACTCCGGAGACGTTGACCATTGGTGTTCCGTCGAAGTTCCCAATCCAAACCGCGACGGTAAACTCCGGTGTGTAGCCGACGGCCCAGTTGTCCCGAAAGTCCGTGCTGGTGCCGGTCTTGCAGGCTACGGGGAAATCGAAACGTAGAGGCGACGCACCACCGAACTGCGGCTGGCGGGCGGCATTGTCCGAGAGAATGTCTGCGAGCAGCCAGAATAGCTCGGGATTGATTTCCGGGACGCTCGGGCGCGGGATTTCATGCGCGATGTGGTCGAGGCCCGTGATGATGCGGACGGGCCGGAATTCGCCATTCCGCGCGAGTGTCGCGAAGAGGTTGGCGAGTTCGATGAGGCGAACTTCAGCGTTGCCGATGGTGAGGCCAAGCCCGTATTCGCGAGGCTCTCTTGGCAGCGTCGTAATGCCCCACGCGTGGAGACGGCGCTGGAGCGGGAGCGGACCGCCGAGGCTTTGCAGCAAACGAACCGCGGGGATGTTGAGCGAACACGCGAGCGCCTCACGCATGGACACCGGGCCCTGACAATGCCGCGCGTAATTCTCGGGGCGATAAGGTCCCGAGTCCGTCGGGAACTCCGTCGGGATATCGGGCAGAATGGTCGCCGGCGTATCGCCCCGCTCAAAAGCGAGGAGGTAGGTGATGGGCTTGATCGTCGAACCGGCGGAGCGCGGAACGGTGGCACCGTTGACCTCGCCGGTCCCCGGCGCGAAGTAGTCGCCGGAACCGACGAGACCGAGCACTTCACGGCTCCGATTATCGAGAACGACGACGGCGCCATTGTGGACGTTGTGGTCGCGGAGTTTGGCGAGTTTGTCGGTGAGGGTCCCTTCGATGAAACGGTTCAAATCGAGATCGAGCGTGGTGGCGACTTTGCCATGGAGGCGCGGACGACGATCATCGTCGGATGGCTTTTCCGAGGAATCAGCGACGTCCTGCAAAACGAGATCGACGAAGTGAGGAGCGAGGAAGGTGCGCTGCGGAGGCTGATAGCGAAGCGGCTCGGAGAGGGCTTGCTGGAACTGTTCCTCGGAGAGCCAGCCGCTCTCGCGCATCCGCCGGAGCACCGTGGTCTGACGGCGCTTGGCTCCAGCCGGATTGGTGTGGGGATTCAAGCGGGACGGATTGAGCGGCAGCCCGGCCAATAGCGCAGCTTCTGCCTGACTGAGGTCGGAAAGCGGTTTTCCAAAGTAGTAGTTCGCAGCGCTCGCGATCCCGAAATTGAGGCTGCCGAAGTCGAGACGATTTAAGTAAGCGGCAAGGATTTCATCTTTACTCCAAAGCTGTTCCAGCCGAAGCGCCGTGGCCATTTCGATGACCTTGGTTTGAAGCGTTCTCTGCCGCGGGACGGATACTTTGATGAGCTGCTGCGAAATCGTGGAGGCTCCAGAATTGATTCGCCCCGCCTTGGCTCCATTCCAAAGCGCACGCCCGGTGGCGAGCCAGTCCACACCGCCGTGCGAGAGGAAGCGCTTGTCCTCGGCGGCAAACATCGCGCGGCGCACGCTTTCGGGAATCGCCGCGAGCGGCACCTCGCGTTGGAAGCGCTCGGCGACGCGGGTTTCGCGGAGCAAATGCCCGTTGCGATCGGTGAGTTCCAGGGATTCCGGCGGCTTGCGCAGGAGCGCTTCCGGAACCGGGACAAAGCGAATCCCGACCCATGCAATCAACGCCACCGCAACGATCCCTGCGACGGTTCGTCGAAGCCATTTTTTCCAGCGTGATTGTCCGGTTTTCAATGCGGGTAGCATTCTACCGATACGCGATGAAAGGAGCGAATCTTTCATCAATCTTCCGCGCGGCTTACTTCAATCCTCGATGGATGCTGATTCCGAACAGCTTCCAGCGACCGCCCTCGAAGTAATATTCGAACTTAAACGTCGTCGGGATCGGAGTGGTCGAGAACTCGCCGTTGACCAGTAATACACCATCGGAGTTGATTCGCGCGGGCTCGCTCAACTTCATCTCTGCTTTTGGAATATCTGACATGTCCACGCCTTTATCGATAAAGTTCCGAAAGGCGGAATTGAGCTGCGGAACCGTGATCCGGTTGGCAACGTTCGCGAAATCATCATCCAGCTCTTTTCTCGACTGCCCACGGTACTTCCAGCGGTCGGAGACCGTTTCGATAAACTCCGAGAAATCCTTGGCCCTAATCGCCGCGCCAAAATCGAGGAAGGTTTTCTCCACCATTTTTCGAAGAAGCCGCTCGGTAGGAATCTCCCTCGTGACAGGCTCGGAAAACGCAGTGCCAGTGGAGTTCACAGTGTCTTTGCTGCGCGAGCGAGGCGCAAACAGGTCATCGCGCACCTTGCCGTCAACGTACGTGATTCCGTGAACACGCCAGTTGCCGGCGACATGGTGCATCGTGACGATGAACGTCATCTTCCCGTCGTCCATAAACGTGATATCGCCCCATCGCTGCGCGACGTCATCCTTCACCACCGGCTCCTGCCACTCAATCGATTTAGTCTGATCAAATCTCAAATCCCGCACTCGCGCTTCGAAATACTTCGCCGTTTTTTCCACGCGAAACGGAATAGTCGTTGATTCGTAAACTTCCGAATACTTGCCCTCGCCACATTTGCCGAAGAATTGCTCGGACACCTGGACAGGCGTCAGGCGTGTGCCGCCACAGCCTGCAAGCAGGAGCGCGAAAACGAGCGCGATGAGGCGGGGGATTCTCATCATTTACTCCAGTCGAGCATTCGGCGAAGCGGCAGTTCCGCGCGAGCGCGCACGTCTTCTGGGATGATGATTTCGGGCTCCAGTTGATCGAGACAGGCGTGCAGTTTTTCGACCGTGTTCATTTTCATGTAGCGGCAGTCGGCACATGCACACTTATCCGTGGGACCGGCGATGAATTCCTTATCGGGAATCTCGCGACGCAGGCGATGAAGCATTCCGCTTTCCGTCACGATGACGAACGCTTTGGCCGGATGGCTTCTGCAATACGAAATCATCTTCTCCGTGGAGCACACCTCGTCGGCAAGAAGGCGGACGGCCTTTGTGCATTCGGGGTGCGCGACCACGGGCGCATCGGGCCACTCGAACTTCGCGCGCTCGATTGCCTTTTGCGTGAACTCGACGTGGACGTAGCAGTTGCCTTTCCAGAGCTCCATTTTGCGCCCCGTCTGGTCCATCACCCACTGGCCGAGGTTTTCGTCAGGACAGAAAAGGATATTCCGATCAGCGGGGATGCGCTCGACGATCTTCACGGCGTTGCCGCTGGTGCAAATGACGTCGCTGAGGGCCTTCACGCCCGCCGAGCAGTTGATATAAGAGGCTACGTAATAGTTCTTGTCGGCGTGTTGCTTCAAAAACGCATCCAGCTTTTCCGCAGGGCAGGAATCGCTCAGCGAGCATCCGGCATTGGCGTCGGGCATGACGACGCGTTTGGCCGGGTTCACAATCTTTGCCGTCTCGGCCATAAAATGAACGCCGCAAAAAACAATCACATCCGCCTCCGTCTCCGCTGCTCGATAGCTGAGCCCAAGCGAGTCACCCACAAAATCGGCAACCTCCTGAATCTCTTTGATCTGATAATTGTGCGCGAGAATCACGGCGTTGCGCGTGCGCTTCAGTGCTTTGATTTCTTCGATGAGGTCGAGTCCCGAGACTGGCATGATGCTGACGAATAAAGCGCGGCTTCCTCTCAAGGTCAACGACGAGCCCGTTTTTGTAGTGAACGATGGCCCCGCCCGAACGCCGCTATTTCTTGCGCGACTTTGCTTGAGGCGGCCTGCCCGCGAGGATTTTTTCGATCGTCGCGTCTTTGATGTCCGAGGGATTCCCAATCCAGACGATCGTTCCGGTTTGGTTGACGACAAATGCGCAGGGAAGCTCCTCCTGCCCCGCCGCTTCCATCCATTTCATGGCCATCGCACCGTCATTGGGATCGTCTCCGTCCACCGCATCGAATGCTGTGGGGAAGGTCATTCGATCTCCCATTTCTTTCACGAATTCCGGAACTTCATCCGGTGCCTGTTCCCAGCAATTCTGACCGAAAATCACGACTCCCTTTTCGGCGAACTTTTTGTGGAGCTCGTTCAGATGCTGTATGGTCGCTTGGCACGGACCGGCCCATGTCGCCCAGAAGGCGAGGACGTACACTTTGCCCTTCTCGAACTCTTTCACAGGCTCACCTTGCACCCATTTGCCGGTGCGAAGAGCAGGTGCGGGCGAACCGATTTTCAGCGAACCGGGCCTAGGTCGTTCGGCTGCGGCCACGACCACCTCCACCGGAATCACGTCGCCCGGCTTGTAGTTGCGGAGTGGCATGATGAGTTCCAGCATACCGCGCGCGGGCGTGGCCGCGTGCAGCGTGATGAGGGTCGCGCCATTGAAACGATCTTCCGGCTTCGCACCTTTCTTACCGCTTTTTTGGGGGGCCGGTTGCTCCTCGCTCAGCGGATCGATCGTCTGGACATGGCCGATCGCGTTTCCCGCACGGTCGAGCACCGCCGCGCCGCTGGATCCCGGTGCCCAATCGGTGCTCACATTGATGCGAAGGGTCCGCCACTGTCCCGACTCGCCGTCTTTGCCCTGCCGGCCTTCCCAATAAAAGCGGTTCACGATTCCCTCGCTGAAATAGCCCGATTGCCCAAGCGGAGTGCTGAAGCAATAGACCGGATCGCCGGGGAAAACATCATCGCTCATCGGCAGCGGCGCAAGGTTTCCGCCTTCCACTCGCAGGATGGCTCCGTCGAGGCCGTGACTTTTTGCGAGCACGGCGGTGACGGGGAGAACCTCGCCCGTGTGATCCACCGCGATCAGGAATCCTTCACGCATTTCGTCGTTTGGCTCGACGCAGTGATAGCATGTGGCGACAGCATCCTTCGCCACGGCGTATCCTCCGGCAAGGTCGAGGTGCCAGCTATCGCAGCGGAGGCACCGATAATACCAGCCTACGCGAACATGTGCTTCGCGCGCGGCTTTCGCAATTTCGCGCCCGGACAGCAGTTGCTGCTTCGCGGCCGGAAAATCGACCGCTCCGGGAACAGGAACCTTCAATTGCTCGCGGACGGCGCGGTCGGTAAGTTTCAGCCGGCCGGAGTCTCTCAGGACTTTGGCTCTCGAGAGGATTGTGGAATCCAGCTTGTAGGTTTCATCGCGTTCGATGGGAACACCAAGACCCTGCGCGCAGAGCGGCAATCCGCATACTGTCATCAAAAGGAACATCGCGATTGCGAGGAGCAGTTTCATTATTGTGAAGTGATGTCTGCCTGAATCATTGTTACGCTCAAGGCTTTTCCCCGAAAAGCAAACCGCCGCCTGCGTTTTGCACAGGCGGCGGTTGCGAAATGGTGACTCTGCTGTGTTTAAGCGAGCAGTTCTTTGACGACCTGACCGCCGCGCACGATGTCGATTGGGCGGTTGCCGGGTGCCATGAGACGCTTGTCGCCATTGATGCCGAGGCAGCGATACACGGTGGTCGCCATGTTCTCCACGGTGAGTGGATCGTCTGCGGGCTCGGAGCCGGTCGGGTCCGAAGAGCCATAGACCATGCCTCGCTTGAAGCCGCCGCCTGCGAATGCAACCGAGAACACTTTTGGCCAGTGGTCGCGTCCGGCATCCCGGTTGATTTTAGGCGAACGTCCGAATTCGGAGCTGACCATCACGAGCGTCTTGTCGAGCATTCCCCGGCGGTCGAGGTCTGTGATGAGAGCCGCAAACGCTTGATCGAACTTCGGCACCTGATTCTCAATGCCTTTCGCGATGCCCGCGTGCATGTCCCATCCCCCATACGTGAGGGAGACGAGGCGCACGCCGCTCTCCACAAGACGACGGGCCATGAGCATCCGCTGTCCGGCTTCGTTCTGGCCGTATTCGTTGCGGATGGCTTCGGGCTCGGCGCTGAGGTTGAACGCCTCACGAGCTTGCTGCGAGGAGACGAGCGAGTAGGCCGCCTGATAGAAGCTGTCCATCGCGCTGAGCGAGTCACTTTTCTCGAGCGTGCGGAAATGATCATCTACTGCGCTGAGCATGTTGCGGCGACGGTCAAACCGCTCGGGCGTGAGTCCGCTGTGCATGTTCAGGTCGCGCACGGAGAATCCTTTGCTCGCGGGATCCCCGCCGAGGCTGAATGGACCGAACGCGCTGCTGAGGTAACCAGTCGCTGCAAATTCGTTTGGGACGTTTGGCACGCAGACGTAAGGCGGCAGATTATTGCGGCTTCCGAGCTCGTGCGAAACGACCGCTCCGATGCTCGGATACTGGATCGCGGGCGAGGGACGGTATCCGGTGAACATGTTGTGCGTGCCGCGTTCGTGGGCGGCCTCACCGTGTGTCATCGAGCGGACGATTGTCAGCTTGTCCGCAATCTTCGCGGTGTTCTGCAGATACTGCGAAAACTTCACGCCGGGGATCGCCGTATCGACGGTCCCGAGCGGGCCGCGATATTCGATTGGCGCGAGAGGCTTCGGGTCCCACGTTTCTTGATGGGCGCAACCGCCGGGTAGGAAGATGTGGATCAGCGACTGCGCGGTCGCTTCGAATTTATCGGTCTCGTTCGCCTGAAGCTTGAAGAGATCGCCCATGGTGAGGCCAAGACCTCCGACGAGGCCGGCATACATGAATTCACGACGGCTGACTTTCTTGAAGTGGGCTGGGTCTTCGTACCAAGTGACGGGTTTGATATCGCTCATTGTATTGTGTATTTTTGGTTTTTCAGGTGGTTCAGATTCGGACGGATGTGACTCCGCCGCGCAATCTGTCGATTGGATGACCAAGCAATTACCGATCTTTTAGATAAAATCACAGCTTTTTTAGAGAGAGCAAAAACAACCCCGATTTCATAAAAAGAGCGGCTCGCGAAAAAACGCATCTCTTTCACGACTCGATCGGACTTTTATGCCGGATGAAATACGGCTGACAGGGCTCGGTTTGAATGGGTCTCGGGCTGATAATGACGATACATATTCGTCACCAAAGTCACCGGAACGTCGCGTGTCAGCGCATGGCTTTTGCGACATGATGAGGGCGTTATGAACAACACAACCACGCACAACGACAATGCCAACGAAGCAGCACTCCCAGAGCGCCCGTGGTGGACCGTTCGCGGTCCGCTCCTGGCGGCCCTCACCGTGCTCAGCCTCGCACTCGCAGCCATAACGGCGCCGACGCCACTCGCGAAGTGGGTCTTCGGCGAACCCGCAATGGAACTCGCAAGCCAGTAGGCGATTCCAATGGGCGATGTGGCCCCATAGGCTGCGCGCAAGAATTTTTCAAAACCGGAGGGTATTTATTTCGGCAGGAGTTCGCGCCTTTGGTCCGCTGTAAGCAAAGGGCTGGATTGCACCCAGGCGGTAGCGGCGGTCTTGTCGGTCGATGCCCAGTTGCGGACGATTTCGCTCACGGCCCCTTCGCGCTCTTTCGTGTCCTTAATGGTGCCGGCCCATGCAGCTGCGCCTTCCGGATCGGTTTCCTGAACGACGCGCGCGTAACTTGCGGTTGACCAGTCGCGATCTTTGCCTTCGGGGAGTTTCTCCAGCCAAGCGGCTGCGGCCACGGGGTCGGCCTTGGCCCATGCGCCTCCGGTGATTCGGTAGGCGCTTTCGCGGGCTCCGGGATCTGTGAGCGTGCCCGCCCAATCAGCGGCAGCCGAGGGATCGCTTTTCGCGAGGTTTGCGGCGATTGTGCCGCCAAGCGCGCGGCGTCCGTCCTCGGACACGCTGCTGAGAAGCTGCGGTGTGACGAGCGCAATCGCCCGGTCCGGGTCCGTCACGGACAGTCCGCTGATAGCCCCGGCGATTGCGCTGTTTTTTGACGGGCTGTCGCCCAATCCTTTCGCCCAAGCCAGTGCGCTGTTGGGATCGTTGGTCGCCCAGGCTGTGACTCGTCCGGCGATATCCTCGGGCTTCGCGATGCCGGATTTCATTGAGAAATCGAGCGCGGCCTTCGGGTCGATGTTGATCCAGCCGTTGATGGCGTCGCCCATCGCGGTGTCCCGCGCCTTGCCGGGCGGGAGGTTTTTTTCCAGGAATGCGATCGCGGCGGATGGTGACTCTGTAGCCCAGCGTCGGACGGCATCGGCGATGGCATCGTTGCGTTCTTTTCCCTCCGGAATGGACATGGCCAGAGTCGCTGCGCCGGTGGGATTTTGCCATGCGAGCCGGCGGGTTGCCTCCCGGAGACTTGTCGAACGGGCCGCTCCCGTGAGGTTGTCGTTGGCGAGGGCGATGGCGGCGTCGATGTCCTTGTCCGCGAGGGTGGTGATGATGTTGGCGAGCGTCTCGTTGCGGAGTTCACCCGCGGGGAGTTCCTTTGCGGCGGCGGCGGCGAGAAGCGGATCGGAGTTTGCCCATCTGGAGATGATGTTAGAGATCGCGCGGTTGCGCCCGCCAGCCTCGCCGATGTTGCGCGCCCACTGGAGTGCGGCATCCGGGTCACTCTCAGCCCAGCGTCCGGCGATTTCGGCCATGCTGTAGGTGCGGAGTTCGCCGGAGGGAAGTGAGAGGACTTTTTGCGACGCTGCCGCTGGGTCAATGGCGCTCCATTCCCGGAAAAATTGCCCGTAACTATCGGCGCTGCGGCTCTCGGGCGGAAGCGATTGCATCCACGCAAATGCGCCTTGCGGGTCTGCGGCGAGCATTCCGGCGGCGACTCCGTCCACGGCCACGCGGCGGTCTATCGAACTCTCCAGCGCGAGCGCCCACGATTTCGCCGCAGCGGGGTCGCGGCGGGCCCATTCGTTCGCGCTGCTGCCTATGGCGAACTCCCGTTCCCATCGCTGCCTGCCGACCTTGTCGCTGACTGAATATTCAGCGGCGGCTTGAGGGTCGAGTTTGGCCCATTGAGCGACAATGAGGGGAATCAAAAAACGCGCTTCGTCCCGCTTCGAACGCTTCGCGAATTCGAGCGCCGCTTTGATGTCTTCGGGGCCAAGCTGATTCACGGCAAGGGCGATGTCGCGCAGGCGAAAGATGAAGTTGGACTGACGTGTCGCACCGAGCAGTGAGGAAAGGACACGTCCGGTTTTGGTGGACGGATCAATGCCCGCAGCCTCGGGGTCGTTCGCGGCGGATGCGGCGACGGGGGCGGCTTGAACGCTAGGGAGCCGCGAGTCAGCAGGAGTAGCCTCGTTCCCGCTGCCGAGGCGTCCGAGTCCCCAGCCGATGCCGAGGCATGCAAGACAACCGAGAACCGTGACGATGTGGGCGCGCATGGCTGGAACCCATCACTCCAGCCGCATGTGGTCGATGAAAAACGTATGCGCCGACTTCGGCTCGTTTACGTAAAGGATCGTGCGCTCGATCCCGGCGAGGTTCAGGCGGCGGTTTTTGGGCTTTGTCGCAATGTCCTCCACGGGGATGACGATATGGTTGGCACCGGGGATGACCTCAAAGGAATCGTTGTAGCGATCATGATACTGCTGGTGTGGAAAATCGTCATCGATGCGAACGGAAAGTGTGAACGCGGGACCGTCATTCCAGACGTCAAACGCGAGCGCTTTTTTGCCGCGCCAGTCCTGCCCGCCATTGAGCAGTCGCACACCGGGCCATGGCGAGGAAGTCGTCGTCATCACGCGGAGCGACCATTCGCCACGGGAAGCGTGTTCTCGAACGCGATCGACTGCCGCGCCGTCGTTGCGGACATTTCCGAGCCCGGTGCCAATCCACAGCCGGAGTTCGTCGTCGATTTCGAAATCAGCCAGCAGCGGAAAGTTTGCCGCCCGCCAGCGCATGCCGGCGGATTCTTTCCATGCGGGAAAAAACGCCGCCACCACACACCCCGCCGCGAGCGGGATGAGCAACACGCGAAACAGCGTCCGCTGGGTTGCGAGGAACGCAAGGGCGATCAGGATCCCCATCATTCCATTGACGAAATCCGTGAGTCCCATGGTTCGCCCGGTGAGCGGCTGAATGATCTCAATCACCCCGCTCACTGCGGCAACCCCGCCCGCAGCAAAGAGCCGGCGCTTGCACGACGTGGTTTGCCACGGCCAGAAGGCATGAGCAAAAAGCGTGAGCGCAAAAAAAGCCGGGAGATGCGCCGCATCCATGAGATGGATGTAAAACTGCGCGTTCGATTCAAAATGAATGGGCGCAAAAAACGCAACGCCGCAACCCACTCCGACCGCGAGCCACTGCTTCCAGTAGCGAATCAAGCGGTTCCGAGAATCTCGGGGGCTGCCTTCTCCGCGTCTTCAGTTTTTAGCCGCTCCAACTTCTCCATCACTTCCGACTCCATCCGCCGCACCCGTCCCTGCGCTCCTCCGAAAATCACGGTGCGAACGGTATCGAGCAGGATAAACACGTCCAGAAAGAGGCTCATGTTCTTCAGGTAATAAAGGTCGTATTCGAGCTTCCGGCGTGCATCCATGACGGAAGCCCCGTAAGGGTAGTTTACCTGCGCCCATCCGGTAATTCCTGGCTGCACCATCATGCGCTCTTCGTAATAGGGAATCTGCCGCGCGAGGCCGTGAATGATCTCCGGACGCTCGGGGCGCGGCCCGACGAAAGACATCTCGCCTTTCAGCACATTCCAAAACTGCGGAATCTCATCGATCCGATACTTGCGGAGAATTCCACCCAAGAGCGTCACACGCGGATCCCGGCTTCCGTTGGCGCCGCCCTGCGCCCACTGCACACCTGCTTTTTCTGCATCCGTCCGCATTGTCCGCAGCTTGATCATGTTGAATTCGCGCCCGAATTTTCCACTGCGACGCTGATGAAAAAATACAGGCCCGCGGGAAGTGACGCGAACCGCCAGCATGCCCAGAAGCAGGACCGGCAATCCGATTGTCAACCCCGCGACGGCGGTGATGATATCGAAAAGGCGTTTCACTTTTTTGATATAGAGCAAGTGAGGCTCGCCACTCGCATTCAGCAGCCATTCAGGAGAGATGAGCTCCAAAGGAACGTGTTGATCCAGTTCCTCGCAAACGGTGATCAGCGACATCACGGTAATGCCGGAATATCGGAGTTGGCAGAACTGTTTGCACAACGAGGCGTGATTCAGGGCTTTTCCCGTGACGAGGATGCGGTCGAGCCGATGCTCGCGGGCCAAAGTCGCCAACTCGTTCGCATTTCCGAGCACGCGGGTCTCGGTAGTCGGAGAGTAACCAAGCGCTGAGATCGTCCCGATCAAGTCGAAATGCTGAAGCCCGATATCGGAGAAAATTCGCATTTCGCCTTCATCAAACGGACAAGTGATGATGTATGCGACCCGCTCCCTGGCGGCTTTCAGCGCGAAAAGAAGATATGCGTGATGGATGACTGCCATTCCTGAGACTGCAATCACTCCAACGGCAAGCGGGATACGACCGAGTGGATGTGCGACACTAAAGTAAGACAGGCCGAGCAACGCACCGACCGCAAAAAGCAGACACAACCCTACTAGAAAAAAGCGGCGGTAACCGCTGCGATTCACCACATGGGAAGTGTAGAGGCCGGCAATGTAAAGCGAGGCCGCGAACACGATTCCGGAAATTACGAAATGCACCCAGTAAACCTGGACCGCATCCCACACGTAGTAATCGGGATAGACGATGAGACCTTTCCGAGCCATCACACCCACGACGTATGCTCCCGCAACGAGGCCCAGCACATAGAGCGCGGCATCGAGCAAAAAGTGCACGGCCACCTGGAACCAATGCTTTCGCAGCAGTCCGTTAGAGTTCATGTTTCGGGTTTTTATGCACGAGTCGTTTTGTTTCCGGGAACTCTGGCGGCAGGGATGAACGCACCAAAGCTCCGCAAGCATCACTAAAAATTCCCGGTGCGCAAGGAAAAAACCGCCTGTAAATACGTAGAAATACTACCTCTATGAAACCTTCACAGTCTCCGCGCAGAAAAAACCCCTGATGCCGCTTTCACACTGATTTTCTGGTTTTTCGCATAGGCCGTGGCAGCACGCTGGCGGATTTGTTCGGGCGTCTCGCCGAGCATCCATCCGTCCAGAGCCGCGCGGAGGATAAACCCGCCGGGATACATGAGTTGAGTTGTCGTGAGCAGCGGTTTCGCACCGACTTTCTCCAAATGCGGGCCGAAAAAATCATGGCTTTTACAGCAAAGCACCATCGCTTCGCGGCCCGGTCCGCGCAGGGCGGTGGCGGTTTCCGGGAGTTCAAAATCCATCAGCCCATCGTGGCCAATGTACGCAACCAAAGGGAGGCGTTCGAGCGGCTCGTCGCTCCCGAGGGCGGTGAAAAAATCGGCCGTACACTGCCGGATTGCGGTGCCTCGATACAAGTCGGCGACAATCTCCCACTTTCCACTCTTGTGCGAGAAGACCGCTCGCTCGATGATCTCGGGCCGCGGATTGGCTTCGGATCGTTCGAGCTTCCAAATCCCGCTCGCCTTGAGCACTGGCTTGAGCGCCTCCGAGCAGCCCCAGTAAAGATTCCTCCCAGCATCATCACCATCCCCAATGGCCGCCGGCACGGGGAGAATGCCCTGAGTCTTGTTGTCGGAAAGCGCGACGAAAACGTGAATGCGAACCGGCTCGGCGGCTGCGGTGAGAGTGAGTGCAAGCAGGGCGAAAATGCGCATGACAAATATCCCTATCGCATCCCCACAGCCCTGTAAATCCAGTGCGAATGGCAAAGGCGCAGTTCATTGAGAAGGAACGGCAATTTTGTCCGCCACGTCTGAAACGCCGTGTAAGGCGTGGGCGACGTCACGGCGGAGAATCCGGAAT
>JAYSTZ010000963.1:0-5101 GCA_043719365.1 Verrucomicrobiaceae bacterium
AAGAGTTCGCCATCGACGTCATTCTCGAGCGTCGCTACGGCAAGCGCGCCGCGCTCCTGCGCTGGCTGCTCTACGCGCTGAGCTGGCTCTTTCGCGGCGGCGTGCAGACGCGGCTCTGGCTCTACCGCCACCGCTTTCTCCGAGAGCACACGCCCGCGTGCCTCGTCATCTCCATCGGCAATCTCACCGTCGGCGGCACGGGAAAAACGCCGGTCGTGGAAAAATTTGCGCGCACATTGCAGGACCGCGGGCGGCGCGTCGCCATCCTCAGCCGCGGCTACAAATCGAAAAAACCCCCGCTCTTCCGCCGCCTCCAGCGCAAGTGGCTCGGCATGGAGCGCCGCAAGCCGCGCATCGTCCACGATGGCTCGCGGATGCTGCTGGACAGCCGCTTCGCGGGCGACGAGCCATTCATGCTCGCGAAGTCGCTCGGCGACATCATCGTGCTCGTGGACAAGGACCGCGTGCGCGCCGCGCTCTACGCCGTCCGCGAACTGAAATGCGACACGCTCATCCTCGACGACGGCATGCAGTACCTCACGCTCAAGCACCGGCTGGAGGTCTGCCTCATCGACGCGCAGGCACCTTTCGGAAACGAGTATCTCCTCCCCCGCGGCACCCTCCGCGAACCGCCGCGCAACCTGCGCCGCGCGAACTACATCTTCATCACGAAATCGCCCGCGAGCGGTAACACCGCGCTCATCGAGCGCCTGCGCCTGCACAACCGCACCGCCGAAATCATCGAGACCACCCACCAGGCGCTCTACCTGCAAAATCTCTACGACTCCGAAGACCGCCGCCCGCTGGATTTCCTCACCGGCAAATACATCGCCGCCATCTCCGGCATCGCCCGCCCCGAGAGCTTCGAGGAAAAACTCACCGCCCTCGGAGCAAAGCTGGAGATCACCAAACGCTTCGCCGACCACCACCGCTTCACCGACGAGGAACTCCGCGAGTTCGCCATCCGCTGCGCGCGCCGCGACCTCGATTGCATCGTGACCACCGAGAAAGACAGCGTGCGTTTTCCCCCGCAATTCGAGGCGCTCGAGGTGCCCGTCTATTACCTCCGCGTGGAGATCGGCATCCTCACCGGCCACGAAAGCTGGGACAGCCTCGTCGGCCGCATCTGCGAGCCGCCCGCCCCGCGCACCCCGCAGCGTTTCTACGCTTGACCCCCCACAGATCGGGCCGGCCCGGAGCGCCGTCCCTGCTGTGAAAGCGAACGTGCTCAGTGCGAGCAAAGCCTTGGACTAGTGCGAGCCACACTGTGCCCGCGGGCAACCGCACCTTTGCCCGGTGCAACGCTGGGCTGCCTCGTGCCAGCAGAGGTTTCAGCGTGTGTGAGCCGCAGCTTGACGGGTCTCAGCCACGCCGTGGCCGGTGTGAGGTGAGCCTTACCTTGTGCGAGGCGTCCCTTGGCGCGTGCGAGTTCACCGTTACCCCGTGTCAATCGCCCCTTCGGCGTGTGTAAGCCGGGGCTTGAGTGTATGCGAGATGACCGTCGGGGTTTGTCAGACGCGGCCTTGCATGTGTCAGGATTACTTTGGAATCAGCGCGTTACGAACAACCTTATCCTTTCCAGTCTATGCAAATCGTTGCCAACCGATACATCGGAACATCCGGAGTTTATCGTGGTCTTTTCCTCCCAATAACCTTCTTGGGTTTCCTGCGCGACGAGTCGGAAAGATTCACGGTAGCGTAGGCGGCATCGGTCCATGTCCGGATTCTGTCCATGAGGTTCTCAGGAACCGTGGCACAAAAATCTACCAGCCTGCATCGGTCGAAGAGTAGGCCGGCGTAGGTGATGTATTTCCGCCAATGGCCTTGATCAGCAGATTCGGCGATGAAAAATGCCCGCTGAGGATCAATGAATGGAGGATCGCTCATCCACAGTTTGGTGAAGTCGGACGGACGCAGACGCCCTGTATGCTCCTGCCAGTGAGTTCCCGTCTTGCACTGACCGAAGACGATTAGCTGACCCCGACTGTGGTCGCTGAACGGGATCCAACTCACGGTATCGAGTCCGCCATCGCTTTCATCCACGGATGCAGTGTCGGGATTCTGAAAATCTCCTCCTTCGCAAAGCTGACGACAAAGATCAGAAACCCTTGCTGAGAAACCGCCGCGAACGGCAGTTCCAAAAACGAGGGTGCGAGCGCGTTCACCGAGATAGTTGCGAATTACTTCGGCGCTGAGTTCCTCGAATAGGCCCGTTCCATCAATCCCTGCATGTTTTTTCGACTCCGTCATGTTCAGGCGCGTCGCGAGCAGAAGGTATCGGTAAATGAGTGCGCGACCGTCCTGCAGGCTCGCATCATGGCGCAGAACTGAACCGGCAAGGTCCAACGCAAATGGAGAGCCCGTGCCGCAGGCTTTGATTCTGCGGTCGAGTTCACCCATCACCTCATCCATACTATCGATTGTTTCCGCTTCATTATCTTCGCACCCAACGTTGTCCTGGTTGTCATCTAACTGGTTGAGGTATCCGACAATTTCGCGTGCTGAAGTAGCCCCTTTATCAATCGCCAGCAACTCCGCGAAATCCGCCAACTCGTGTGTATCTGCCCTCGGCGAGGGCAGCGATGGGAGCATGAACATGTTACTTCTCCGTAAGCCGTGTCCGCTTCGGAGCCCCCTCGCGTTTCCTCACCATCTCGTCATAGAGATTTCCGGCCATCTCCGTCACTGTTCCTGCCGTCCGGAGCAATTCCTCAGAACCCGTATAACCTGACGCCAGATACGCCGTGGCGACACCTAGCTCTCGCTTTGCTGCGAATAAAGCCTCCTCAAACACATTCTCGGGAGGACGGCTAATTTCAAATGCTTTCGCCAGGTCCAATCCTTTGCGTAGGGCCGCGAGCGATTCGCGATCGGCCACCACGGAGTTTAACATCCGCAGGTGGGGGTTTTGTTTCACAACGACAGGCGGGCGCTTCTCTTTCTTGCTGCCGAAAAGCCAAACAAAAAGCTCGCCCAGTTCCTTCTCCTTACTCTTAGCAACAGGTGTATCCGTTTCTTTCTCTTTGGGTGCCAGACTTAAGAACTTTCCAATGCCGTCCTCGTAGTCCAGACCGGTGTAGAGGTGCGAAAAGTAAATCCGGGGGCCATAGCAATCGTCGCGATTATACACCTTCGCCTTCTCCGCTTGATCGAGCACCATTAGTCCACGATACAGGCGCTGCACCGTTGAGTGGCGATCGCCAATCTGTTGGGCAATGTCGGATAGTGACACATCGAATTCCCGATGAACTTCCGCGATGTATGCCGCTTTGGCGTAGCTCGTCCATTTTGCAGGACCGTTGACGTGCTTAAACCCGAGATAGCGCCAAGAGTCTTTCCGCGTCGAAACGATGGCTGGAACCTCACGGAGATCTTTCCGCGCTTTGGCCGAAATTTCAGGGATTTCCCATCCATGCTCTTTAGCGATTGACGGGTTGAGCAGGACTTTTAACGCAGCGAGACGCCGGTTGCCTTCGATGACAACATTTTTTCCGTGCTCTTTCGCAATAATCAGCGCTTCGTGCTGGAAAAAACCGCTCGCAGCGATGGATTGGACAAGCTCCATCACATCCATTGCATCCCACAGAATCTTGAGAATTTCCTCCTCCGTGGTGCTTGTCTCGATGCCGTATTCCTTGAGACGAGGATTATCGCGATCAAACTCCAAGCTGATTACTTCGAAGTCTTGTGGTTTGAAGTTCTCCTTCATGACGTTGAGTTGCTAGCTATGATCGTGTGTTGGTCCGTGCCAGAAATCACGAGGTGGTGAGGCGCAATAATCAACTCCTGCGCAGTCCGCTTATTCTGGAGTGAGTAGCGAATCGGCTGAGTGCCCACTTTCTTCCCAGCATAGATCTCGCGAATCAACTCGGCATCATCATAAGACATAATCCACGGGAGCGTCTTCTGCCGGCAGATATAGTCGGCTAACGCACGGTGATCTTTCTCCGAGTAAGCGTTCAGGTAAAGCCGTCCACCCTTCTCGACATATGGTGGATCCAAGTAAACGAACACGCGTTTACGCCCCAACCCTCGCGGCAATTTCGTTTTCAAGAATTCGAGGGCGTCCAAATGCGAAATGTTGATTCGTTCTTTGAGCTTGGCCAAAACCCTCAGCCGTTCTGCCAAAGTCTTGCGGGTGAAACGAACATCGAGCTTCCACTCGCCAGCTTGCTCGAATCCGCCTATCGGGCCAGCGCCAATCAGCACACCAGATCGATTGCAGCGGTTCATATAAAACGCCGAGAATCCAATATCGAGTCGGGATTTTCCCAGTGGTTGCCGGCAAATCTCGTGCTGGCGATGCCACTCCTGAATGCTCAGTGGAGTTGTCAGGACTTTTTCGATGAACTGCTCGCTATGATTCAGTGCCGAATCCCAAAAGGCATGAATGCGTTCATCTGCATCATTGATGAAAATCTCGGAAACCGCCCTGCTAATGAGCAGGGTGAGCGCGGCACCGGCGCCGCCTGCGTATGGTTCATAGTAGGTGCAGCCATGAAGCCCATTTAGCCGAATCACGTTTCCCAAAAAGCCAGCAAGACACGCCTTGCCCCCGGGATAGCGAAGCGGGCTCGCAAACTGGTCTCGCTTAGTGGCGGTTTCGGTGTTCACGCGATTCGGTTGGAACTATCTACGGATTCAGCTTCGGCGACGCGCTGCCACCGGCCGGTTTCTTCTGCCGCCTTGCTCCCAGCGACGATGTCGCTGGTGTTGTCTTTGCCGAATATCTGGACGGTGCCAAATATGTCGTAACGGCGGGTCTCTCGGTCGTTCATTTTGGTTCTCCGGTTGGTGGGTTTTCGTGGCGGGGTTCGGTGCCGGAAAAGTGCCGGGGCGCACGCTTTCTGCCAAGCCGCAAAATGGCGCGGCCTCGAGATCTCCCACCTGCCCTCCCTCTCTACGCGAGGATGCCCTTCACGATCTGTCCCTCATTCGTCGGCCCTATGAGCCGCTGATTGAGCCCTTGGTAGCGGTATGAAAACCGGTACGGATCGAAGCCCATGAGGTGCAGGATCGTCGCCTGCAAATCGCGCACGGTTACTTTGTCCTGCGTGATGTGATAGCCGAAATCATCCGTCGCGCCGAAGACGATGCCGGG
>JAYSTZ010000964.1:0-5093 GCA_043719365.1 Verrucomicrobiaceae bacterium
GCGCGCCCGAGCCTGCACCGCCACGGTCAAAGACGGCATCGTCACCATCACAGCCGCCGGCGACGCGCCATTTCTCGGCGTCGCGCCCGGCCCACTCGACGCCGGAGCCACGCTAAAGTTCCGCATGAAAAGCAACGGCCGCACCGGCAAAGTCGCATGGCTCCCCACACCCGCCACACCCGCAGCCGAAGCACCCAAGCCCGCCGAGTTTTCAGTCAAAGCTGATGGCTGGGCCGAGATAAAATCGCGCATTCCCGCCGTCGCCAACCAGTCGGGCATCATCCGGCTATTTCTGCCGGGTGACATGAATGAGATCGACTGGATCGAACTCAACACCGGAGGGAAAACACGCCGCTGGGAGTTTTAGAGCCGAAGGCGAAACCCGCACTTTTGTAAGAACGGCGCTTGGTCGGCGCAATGACACGGAGTTAATTCGTAGTTACCTTGTATTTACTTCTCGCATAAAAGTTTTACATTGTGAATACAGTGCGGCATGAAATACCTCAGACGGATTGCTCTCTCAATTATTCTCGCCTCAAGATTCAGCGCTCATGCACAAGTATTGAGCCAGATTTGGACAGCCATTTATGACGGCCCTTCCAATCAAGCCGACGTGCCCCGAGACGACGACGCAGCCGCCGTCGCAGTGGACCGAACTGGTAATATCGCAGTAACGGGCCGTTCGCGAGGAGCCGACGGGACGTTTGAAATTTGCACAGTCAAGTATTCCGGGGTGACGGGTGCGCGGCTTTGGGAACGCCGGTATGCAAGACTGGAGGCATTTTCAAAGGGCGTCGCGTTTGATTCGCACGGCAACGTCTTCGTGGTCGGATATTTGGGATTGGACCCCGACCACTACTATACCGCGAAATATGCGGCGGCGGATGGAGAACTTCTTTGGGAAGCGGAGTATGACGGAGTCGGCGACGGTGAAGACTTTGGGGCGGCGATTGCCGTCGATGCTCATGATGACGTGATTGTGACGGGCAATTCGTCCGGTTCTGTAACCGACGGGCAGGATATCGTGACGGTGAAATACTCAGGTGCGAACGGAGCGCAAATATGGGAGCGGCGAAACGAAAACGCCGGCAATGATCAGGTAAAGGCACTGGCTCTGGATAAGATGGGGAATGTGATTGTATCGGGCAGCGTCTTTAACCGGACCGACACCGATTTTTACACCGCCAAGTATGCAGCCGCCGACGGTGCCTTGATATGGGAGCGCCGATACCGCGGCCCTGGACTGAACGACGATCCTGGCGGCGTCGCAATCGACAAATCTGGCCACGTAATCGTGACAGGAACGTCCGCAAACGCGCAGGGAGATACGGATATTTACACCGCCAAGTACGACGCAGCCACGGGCTCATTGATTTGGGAAACCCGATACGACTATGGTGGTCGGACCGATACGGCAGCCGCCGTGACGACAGACGATTCGGAAAGCGTTTATATCGTTGGCTCCTCGCAAAACGCGACAATAGCTTCCAATTTCGACTATTACACCGCGAAATACTCTCCGAGCGGTGTGCTTGTTTGGGAACGGAGATACGTCGCCGGTGGCAATGCCAAGGCGTTTGACATCGGCGTAAACCGGAATGGCAATGTGTTTGTGACCGGTCAAGTCATCGCGACTTCCATCAGTGGTTATTTGACGGTGGAATATTCTGCGATGGGCTCACTCATCTGGGCGCAAAACTATTTGGGACAGGTCAAAGGGTTGCCGGGAGCGAGGATGGATAGAACGCCGAGCATTGGCGATAAACTCTCCGTTCTTCCCGACGGCGGCATAGTCATCACCGGCCAATCGTATAGCGCTTCCAGTTGGGATTATGCGACGATTCGCTATTCGCCCGCAGACAAAACACCACCGACCTTTTCGATGCCAAAATCCCTCATCGTAGAAGCGACAAGCGCGGCAGGGGCGGTGGTCAACTACGCTGCTTCAGCGAGTGATAATCTGTATCTCGTTTCGTCGAGCTTCACGCCTGCGAGCGGAACCGGATTTCCACTCGGCGAAACGACAGTGAACGCCTTGGCGACGGACTATGCCGGCCAGACAGCGCGCAGCAGCTTTGAAGTTTCCGTGCGCGATACGACGCCGCCGGCGTTTACCGCGTTTCCCGATCCGGTCGTTGTGGAAGCAGTGGATGCGAACGGCACGGTAGTCGAGTTTTCCGCGACGGCAGTGGATACCGTGAGCTCCGTCATGGTCCGGTTTTCGCCGGAAAGCGGGACGAAGTTCCCGATTGGGCGAACAGACGTTTCCGTGTCCGCGTATGATGCCTCGGGCAACTCGAATATCCGTTGGTTTAGCGTGACCGTTCAGGACACGACACCGCCGGTCATCGCGGGCGATTTCTCCCCGCTCGTCATTTGGCAGGGAACGCCGGTGCCAGACTTCACAAAACAAGCAACTGGCATCGATCAGGTTGGCGGCATCACACTGGTTCAAACCGGTGCAACAATCGCAGAAACTCCCGGGCAAATTGAAGTGACCGTTCATGCCTCCGATTCGGCTGGCAACGAAAGCACACGCGCAGTTTTCATCGATGTGGTTCCGCGTCCGCTTTCCGTCGCGGCGACTGGTCAGCCCGTGTCGTCGAACGGCATCAGAATCCCTATTGATGCTGTGTGGGCGGGATTCGGCTCCCCAGCTGTGAATCAATATGGAGATGTCGCATTTGTCGGGAAATGGAAATCCCGGCAGGGCAACGGTGAGGGGCTTTTTATGGAAGATGGTGTGGGTTCACCACATTTGATTGTCGCAATTGGCGACCCTCTTCCGGCGATTCCGGGGGCAAGCTGGAAGCGCCTGCGCGCCCCTGTTTACTCGTATCCGCAAACGGTGGCTTGGGTTGGCACGGTTGAGCGCGACGGGCGGAGTGAAGACGTCGCCGTGCTCTACAAAAACGGGGCGCTTACTATTCTCGCGCAGCACGGCCGCTTCGTTAACGGACTGAGCGGCTGTATCCTCGACACGATTCGCAACATCGATCTTGCGACCCGCTACACCGACGCAGTGGTCATTGATGCGGGACTAAAAATCGGCAGCGGATTCCCGCGTGTAAATGCTCGCACGAGTCGAATCGGATTTCTCTGGTTCCCCGAAGCCGGCTTATATCCGGAATTCCGTGCGGACGACGCGGTCCGTCGAATCTCGTTTATGTTGCCCGCATTTGGGCAAGGCAGAAACGCGGAATCCGCGCGCTTGGTTTGGGAAACCGGCGCACAGTATATCACGCCTTCATATTATCCGTACGAACTCGGCTCCGGCTTACCGACCAACATGCGTTCCGTGCCCGATTCGTACTGGAATAGAATCGGGCTCCCGTCGGACTCGGCATTCCGCGCCAGGCTCATCGTTGGCGGCGATGTGACAAAGGCAAACGCCGTCGGCATTTTCCGCAAAGCGCAAGAAGTGCTCGAACCGCTCATCCGCACCGGCGACCCCGCTCCGGACATGGGCGACGGTGCGGTATTTACTGAACTCGGCGAACCGGTAGCCCACGGCGAAAGCGTGGCATTCATCGGAAAGGCAGCGGGAGGCAAAGTCACGGCCGGCAACAACAGCGGCATCTGGTGGGCTCACTCAGGCGCACCACTTCGCCTCATCGCCCGTGAAGCCTCGCAACCGCCCGGCGCACCAGCCGGCGCAAGATGGAACCGCTTCACCAGTCTGGCTCTGACGGAGCGTGGCCCGCTATTCAAAGCGACGCTCGTCCGAGGTCATGGCGGCGTCACTGGTGCAAACGACACCGGACTTTATAGCCACAGTTCGAGCGGCTCGCTGATTGAACTCTTGCGCAAAGGCGGCAACTATGCTGAAGGAAAAAGAATCCTTAGTTTCACTACGCAAAGCCCGGCACTTGGCTGTGTGAGCGCATCGCGGCAGTTCAACGTGAGTGGCACCAGTGTCGCGCACGTGACATTTACAGACCACTCGACCGCGATCGTGCGCTTTGGGACGGAGCACGTCACCCAGCAGTGAAAGACGCAATTCGTTCCGAATCGCGCCACTGCCTTACGCTCTGTTCAGAGCAACCGCCGAAAGTAGGGTTCAGAAGACGGCGGGGTGAGACTCACTATTCCGCACCGGCGAGGGCCCGCAAGTCCTCACGGCGTTCGTCGCGCCCGCGCTGCCCGCTAGCACCGTCGCCGTAAAGCCCGTTGCGCTCGACCGCCTGTTTAAACTCATCGCCGACATCGAAAATTCCGCCGGCTACATAGAAGTCATCGGCTAAGATCTCGGCATCGTCGGAGCCGAGAAAACCGGCCCCGACCTCGCCACCATCCACGCGGAAATCACCGCCAAAATCGAAGGCAACATCGTGGCCATCGGCTGGAAATGGCAGGGCTTTAGCGACACCCTCGACATGCTGGAGATCCAAGTGGATCGCGGCCAAGGCTGGGTACACCTAGCCTCCGACACCACGCCCTTCCCCGCCACCCTCACCAAATGGAAATACCGCGCCATCTTCCGCGTGGACGACGCGCAAGTAGGCGTCTGGAGCCAGGTCGTCGCAGTCGCCGTGGGCGGATAGCGCAAGCCGCAACCGGCTAAACTCAAACTCACATCGCAGACTCCGCAGGCACCCCGTGGAGTCGGCATTTTGGGTGGAAATGCCAACTGAAGCCCTGCTTGGAAGATTCCCTCGGCAGACAAAGCGCCAGACTGACTGTGTTATTCGTGGAAAATGTATTGACCCTATTCGTCGCGGCGGGAAGCATCTTAGGAAAACTCCTATTTATGCGCCTCTCTGTTTTCCTCTTAGCTTTCGTTTCTTTCCTTCCGTGCAACGCACAACTTCCGAAAGTGGATCCACCCCGTGCTTGGACTGGCGCCACCGGCGTGCAATTCACGGCATCGCTTCTTGTATTCGATGGAACCACCGCTGTTTTCAAAATGGCGAATGGGCAGCAGGCAAAAGCGGCACTCACTCAGCTCGGCGCATCCGACCAACAGTATCTCGCCGACTGGCTGAAGAAGCAGCCGATTAAGTTCACCATGCCTGATACTGTCGCGGTCGATACGACAAAGATTAAAGCGGAGATCATTTCGGAGAATGAGAAGGAGCAAAAATTCGTTTATC
>JAYSTZ010000965.1:0-13121 GCA_043719365.1 Verrucomicrobiaceae bacterium
TCCAGCAATGACGCGCTGAGTCTCTGCATCCGGCGCTTCCGGCACGCCATGCACACTCCCGTCTTTCACCACGCAAAGATGCAATCGCTCTAAAACATCCGCCCGCAAAATTTTCGTCGCCCGCAACCATTCATCATGAAGACGCGGCTGCGAAATCGCCGAATCCACCAACACCAAAAATCCCCGAAACCCCGGACGTTCACCGAGGATAAACGCCAGCTTCACCAAAGCCGCACTCAGCGTCCGCTGAGAATCCACGCCCGTCTTCACCACAAACAGCGAATCACCGATCTCGGCATCGACTTCGTGAAAAAGCGGCGAATGTTTCTCTGAGCGTGCAGCCATTGAGGGAACTTGCAGGATTAATGTAGAGCCTGCAAGTGAATGTTGAAGCTGTAACTTTAACGACACTCACAACTTGACTTGAAAGTGGTTCATCTGGAGCGGTCACAGGGCGGAATCGCCGAGGCGGCTGAAAAATTGGTGCTTTTTGCCGCTCATGCTTGCGCCTGTGACTGGCAAATACGTTTTTCAATGTCCGTGTACATGTCTTCGAGACGTTTCACAGTAGCAAGAGAAAGTGGCTGATTGTGAGCCACTGCGTCCCTAATGACACGATACTGTTCGAGCATGTTAATCAACTCATGTTTATCGGGAAATATGGATTGAATGGCTTGCGGATAAATCTTCTGCTTTTCGTTCAATAATATCGTGTTCAGACTTGCCGTGGTAAAAAAGTAGACAAGGCTATCACTAGCCAATTCTAAAGTCGTGCTCTTACCGGTTCGCAGTTGCCAGTCCCTAGCAGACTCAATCACCGATAATTTAGGTTTCTTCGGTTGCGTGAGAGCGCCGTGTGTTTCGGTCTCCGTTGCTTTAAGTGCAGCCTGTAATGCCTCATCAAATGCGACGTCACGAAGGCCGGACGATTCGAGAATTTGCCGAAGAATAACCAGTAATTCGTTGCTAAAAACCTGATTGACAGGCGTGTCAGCATGCACGCAATCGAGTTTCTGTTTCCAATCCTCTTGTTTGCTGAGAGAAAGGACAATTAGATTCCGAAGTGTATTCTCGATTAGCGCCACCAACCGGTAGGCTGCGGTATTTAATGCAACGCCGGTTCGTGCGAGGTCATTCCCTCGATACACCGAAGGTTGATGAGGTGCAATATAGATCCAATTACTGCGGAGTATCCGTTCAACCATAGGAGATTTAATCGCGAGCCGTCTTTGTGTTCCCGCCAGTCGTGCAACGCAGAGACCCGAGAGGCGCAACTCCTCCGTATGAATATCGCCCGCAGGCCGACTTGCAAATTGGTGATTGAGAATGAAAAGCAAGAGTTTCCAAGCTTCCGGGCTCAGGGTTTCGGTGCGCCGCTTTAGGATGTCAGCCAACTCTCCCGATGCTGCGGTTTGCGCAAATACTGACTCGATGGACTCTAAATGATAGCGTTGGGTCTTTAGGCTGCTAAATATGTATTCAAGGAAGCACGCATCGCCACTGGTAAACTCACTAAGCATGTCAGCGCAAACTTTGTCGAAATAACTTGCCGGATCAGCAATCAACTTCGCAGAAATCAATCGATTCAGGATGTCCTCATGGGTGGGATCCCCTTGGAAAAACACATTTCGTCCATCTCCGGCTGGCGAAACAGCATCGTGGTTCTTCCTCCAAAACTCCTGAAGGTGAAAGAAGTTCCACGAGCCAATCACAATCGTTTGGAAAGTGAGAGTGCTGCTCTTTTCCCGGATGGCGCGTGATGCACGAATAACCGAGCACTGTGCTTCGACTGATAGGTTGCCGAACTGAATCACTACGCATCGAGCCGTGCGACGGCCATCATTGATTGCTTCCGTCACGAAATTGTTTAACCGCTCTTTAAGCGTTGAGAAATCGCAATTGAGGGTTTGTTCACCCTCCATCAATATGTTGTCGGCACCACAATTTAGGTGAAGGGTGGACACATGGCGCTCGCCCTGTAATTCGAGAAAATTTCTATCGGAGTAAATCAACGGCTCGCCTCCTACGTCCGAAACAATCCCCCAATGCCCGCTTTGGTTCGACGAGAGAGCCTCAAGTGCTGTTTTTAGTGCGTTCATTTGACCTGCCCCCTGTCGTCGTTGTGATAAGCTTCCAAGGAAGAGAAAAACTCTTGGCGCTGTAGCCGATCCAGTCGTTTCATGAAATCAATATACGCGGGATACGTTATCCGATAGGAAAGCCCCACACCCGAAGTTTCAGAAGTTAGCATGTTTGTCATAGTTAAAAACTGCATGGTCGTATCAACGTCGGCCTCGCTCGGTTCATGGGCAGGATTGACACATAGTTGCTTGAGTAATTGTTTGATTTGGAATGAAGAAAACACATTACGATACGTTGCTCTCGTTCTCTCGATCTCAGAGCAGAGGGCCATTAGTATTGCACGCCCAAGATGAGACACGTTCCAATTCAATGTCTCGTTCACATAGTCGATGAATGCTTTGCCGGTCGTGCCAAACGCTGAATTCTCAGAATACACCGCCTCGACGTCTTCGACTGCGATGCGAATAGGGGTGCCCGCTTTACGGCGGCCAGATAGCCTTTCGAGTAATCGTTCGCAAAAGCACTGGACGAACGCTGGGTGGCCGGATGTTTTCTCGAATATAAGGCGTGGAACGGGTGCGTCCCAAGTGCCCCCGAGCATTTCCTCAAAGCTCATTTTCATAAGTTTATGCACTTCCTCAGGCTTGAGATTGCGGAAATCTTTGGTTACGGGTACGGCGATGTTCTTGAACGGGTCGCTCGGGTCGCTACAGGATGTCATTCGTACCTGATAAAACAGGTGCTTAAAGCCGGCATACACGAGCTTGAACCGGTGGCCTGAGTCGCTTTGTGACAGTCCCCGCAAGATGCGTGCTAAAGGAAACTCGGTTGGTCCGTGAATATCCCGACTGTGCCGAATGTAACCATCTGTTTCATCAATTAGAACGGCAATGCGCTTCTGCTTACAGGCATCCCTCATGATTTTCTTGAAATGTTCGAGCGTTTCAGGCGTTTCAAGATTCAGGTCTGAAGCGATCTCCCTAGCGATGGCCATGTCGTCATCGTCTCCGTAAACAAGGGCGACTGCGTCAAATGCCCCGCCAGTGATATTTGGACGTGTGAGGCGCTCAGCCAGAGCGTGCAGCAATGAGGTTTTCCCAGTACGACGACCTCCCCATATTACTGAAGCAGGCTGCTGGGTGAGTTGGAGTAGTGCCTGATCGCGTCCAACAAAGAGGTTCTTGTGCTGATGAACATAGCCATCGGATTTGAAAAGACCTACCGCAGTTAAGTTTTCAGCCGCTTGATGGATGGCCTGTCGCAGGGGGACGTCGTGTCTTCCATTGCCGTCCCGGTCCTTAACAGCGCAAATCTGACAGATAAGTTCTTCCCCGATTAAAACATACGGCGAATGAAACGGGTCGTATTTCCACAGCCGCGTTAGCCGAGCCATTCCGTTCGGCACGAAAATGATATTCACGCTGTCGGAGCTTTTCGCAAGTTCGACAGCCAAAATTTCAAGTTCAGGCTCTGGAGTTTTTTCACCAAAGCACAAATACAGACGCACTTCCCGGTCAAGCCATCCCCCGCGCGGATCGTAAAAGCGCGTCGAGTATTTGGACCAACTGTAGCCAATAATGCCTGAGGAAATGAGCGTCTTTTTTCGCTCGTGGTACAAGCGTGTGGCGCTTGCGAAGTGACCTATAAAGTCCTCCCACACAGGACGTGCACGCTCGCGAGTGGGCTCCGACATAGCCTTCAAGAGTTTCCAGAGGGTAGCGATCTCCGGAATCGCGATATCGAGTAATGGTGTGTTTTCTTTTGTCGAGTCACGCCGGGTAAGTTGAACAATGTGACTCTCTACTTCATCGAAACTCTGAGCATTATTTTCGACCACAAACGCTAGAGCCTCGATTGCATTCTCGGCAGTGATTTGCGACACGTCGAGCGGGCGTCCTTTAGCAACGTTGGTTCGCGCCATTACGAGTATTTTCTCCAGTTGACTGCAATGATCGAATACCTTTTCAATCCAGTCCTCAGGGGTCTCTTCTCCAGGCGGTGTGTTCTTGAGCCGCGTCAACCGGTCGAGTTGGATATGCAGCCAGCGACCCAATTCGCCGCGCCGTTCTTCCGAAGCACGAGCCACCCGCTCTTCAGCGGAATGGAGCATTTTTTCAACATAGCCAAAGTAGCCTGCCGCAAAGGCGTTTTCGTAATCGGCGTCAAGGATTTCGGCCTGTGGATGATCTGCCAGGGCACGCCTCCGTGTATTAAAGTCGGATTCGGTCTGCTCCAATTGCTCTTTGGTGCGTGCTTCGAATATGACTGAATCGTCGAGCGTTAACGTATGGCGTACTTGGGGATGGACTTGACTAAGAACGCGCAGCGCGTGTCGGTAACACTTATTTGTCTGTAGCCTCATCAAACCAAGATCAGGCTGTGGCTCAGCGATGGTCTGAAGCATTTGCTCCAGTGTGTCGCGCCCCGGCTTGTATCCTGAACCCTCGTTACATAGAGTGGTGACGAAGTTGGTAGAGAATGTCGTCACAGGGCCGAACGTGTTAAAAAGTGCAACTAGCAACTGATCCCCAGAATTGACTGTGTGAACGGCTGAAAAGGGAGCTTGCGAAAGGGTGTTTCTAACTGCGGTCCAGAAGTAAGCGAAGCCTGCCTGCTGACTTTCCAACGCTGCAAGTTCGGCTATTACGTCGCCAAAGAGGACAAAATTGGTATCCGATGGAGCGTCGTTGATTGCGGCATCAATGAAAGCCTTGAGTTCTTGCAGAAACTCGGGGACGTACCCCGTCTGCGGAGCAAGCACCGCCCGCCGGTAGAAGGCGCTCGTATTAGCGTCGATTCTGGCATCGTTGCACGCCTTCCTAAGCATCTTGTCGGGGTCCATATTGGCGGCGGTTCGTGCGGCGTCCCATTCACGCGCATCGCATAGGGTGCGCACCGTATCGCGAATCCTTTCCATAGCCGGAAACAGATGGAGGCGCTCCATGTCGTAGAATTTGTCGCCTCTTCCCGCCTGCTTCAAGTACTCACCGCGATCGTTCTTCCGAAATAGCTCTGTGAGCTTCCCTTCGATATTTCGCCTTTGCGAAGGCGGAGCGTCTGTGAGAATCCGCACGGGGGACCTTTTACCGATGTCGTTCAACAGCCCCCTTAATATCGGATAACTGTCTTTCGGCCACGATTTCTGAAACTCCATGTTGTAGAAGAGATCTGTCTCCTGTTCGGTTCCGCGCACATGCTCTTGCACAACAAAAGCGACAGCCAGCCTCTGCCACGTCAATGGGTTGCGGATGTCGCTATGACGAAGTTCTTGAATCCATGGTTGCTGAAACACTCCGTCGATCCATGCGAAAGACAGAGTGTTCGCGTTGGCGACTGCGCCGGAGGCTTGCATCAATTCGTCCACAAGACCGGAAAAATCAGCGAGCCCACTCGTCTCAACCTCAGTTGTCGCTTGCAGACAGGTCAGCAAGGCAAGTGCTTCACTCGTGCGCTTGCGGGCATTCAATGCACGGGCCACAATTACGACGCTCGTTGCCGTTGGGGAGACAAATAGCGCTTCACTTGCCAGGTCGGTAAGGCTTCGCACCGCTGGGTTGGCCCGCAACGACTCCATCAATTTTTCATAGGCTGTACGCGCCGCATTCAGGGACTCGTTCCCATCAATATTCTGGATTGTCCCCCGTAATTCGTGGAACCGCCCCGCCAAATCGGGCCCGAGCAGCGAGGCATCGTAGTGTTCAGATACGGTCTCGAACTGCTCTTGTAACTCCTGTTTCTTTCCAAGGATAAATGTTCCCCGGTCCTCACGTGCTTTCGTAAGCGGCGCATTGATCTCAGACCAGAGCCGGAGACCGCAGAGTATGTCTCCACAGATCACGGACGTAACGGGCCGAAATTCGGGTTGCCCTAGCATTTTGTTCACGGAACGGATTTCTGCCAGATCAGAGGACAATTGTTTCTCGCGACCCTCGGTTTTCGAGATTAGTTCGATTATAAGTTTCCCGACTTCTTCGCAGGCATTACGCAGCAGGTCGAGGGTTTCCCGCGATTGGCCGGCATGGTTTCGGATGGTGTCCAGCAGTGGCTCCAATTTAGCCAGATAGCCCGATTCTTCCGCCTCCAGACCACTAGACAGCGCGGTTAGCCATTCTTCCCCTTCTTCCGCGCTTTTGATCATCTCCTTTTGAGAGTTGTTAAATTCGTCGTTGAGAGACTGAACTGCATGTTGAACCTTAAGCCTAAGGTTATTGACTTGCGCGGGCAGGAAATTGATCACCTCCATCATTCTCCCCTGCGCTTGCAAAAAAGCCTTCAGCAACATTCCGCCCCGCCGCAATTCAGGGATCGTGAATACTTCGCTGACATCGACATCGGCGACCTTTAATTTCGATGATTCCCCCTTTTCGACGGAAATGTTTTTAGCGGCGGGCCGCTCTCCGGGCTCGTTGTCTAGCTCGTCAGTTTCTTCTTTGCTGGTTTCATCATTTTCGTTTGCGTCCGTATTCGTCGCTATTTTTGATTCGCCTTCATCGTTAATTCCTACCGAAGCTGTTTCGATTCCAAGCGGAAGTAGGAAATCCCTGAAAACAGGGTCTTGGTTGCAAAGCGATTCGACGATTGCCGAGGCGTCCTTTGGTTGCAAAATCGCGAAAGCACAGGCGACCAACGCGATTGAGCGTGATTGATTTGCTGAATAGCGGCGTTGCGCAAGCCACCCTTGAAAGAGCACCAAATCAAGATACGATCCATCCTTTAACTCCCCAGCGCAAAAATCCTTCAAAGGCATTGCGTTTTTCAATTCCAAGTTTTGCTGATGGAAGGCGTCGAAGATTTGGAAATGCAACGGCGGAAGCTCTTTTTTCTTAAGAATTTCACTTAACGCCTCCCGTCCGTCCGGCTTGTTCATCAGCCAGACGGACGCGCACCCAAAAGTCTCTACCTCGTTTTTTCTGATAACTCCTCTGTATGCGAAATCCTTGCATAAGCGTTTCACCAGATGCTTTCGGGCATCCGTGTAGAATACTTTCATCCAGACGTCAGGCATCTGGAGCACGGGGCAAAGCTCACCATCTGCGGACCACGGGTAGTAATTGGGAATTGTGTCGGACATTGTTGGTGGAGTTCGTAAGTTTGTGGGCACTATCTGGCGTCGCCCCGCAATAGAGCGCGAAAGCTGTATTGCGCAATGATGGTGGCGGGAAGAGCTTTTTCCGTAGAAATTTGCGATACTTCGCTGCGCTGTTGGTCGGGGAGCGGGTAGCTGAGGATGGCGTGCTTGGTCAGCTCGGTGAGGCCGAGGTCGTGGGCCATGTCTTCGAGGTCGGCTCGGTCGTTTTGGCGCATGAGGAAAAACTGGCGCGAGTTGCCGAAGACGGCGCTGCGGATTCGGCTTTCTTTGAACCGCCCGTATTGCTGGACGATAGAAATGTTCCAGCAGTTGAACTTCCGCATCTGCGCGTAGCTTTCTTTCACGATTTGCTCGCCGCCGGGGATGTCGAGCAGGCGCGCGACTTCCTCATAGACGTTCCGTTTTCGCAAGCGGCGCGGGAGCGTGATGATGTGCTGGCGGGTGTAGTTCGTGATGAGAAATCCCGCCACAGCGCGGAGCAGTTTTGCGGACTCGGGGATGTAGCCGAGTTCAAAGTGCGCGATCTTTCCGGTGAGCGAAATTCTGCTCTGCCCGTCGAGAAGGCAGCCGTGATTCCCACCTGCACACCACGGGAGTAGGCGCGTCGCCAAGTCCTCGGCGAGCGAGGCGGCGGATTCGAGCTGGAGCAGTTCCGGAAGCTGGCGATGCGTCGGATTCGTTTTCGACTTCATCGAATGCGAAATTTATGGATTCCGCAACTCACGGCAACCGAACTCAGACTGCGCTATGCGTGACGCTTACGTTTGGTCAGTTCTGTGAGGCTGAGGTCGTGTGCCATGTCGGCGCGGTGATATATGGGTCATCGAGGCGCGCTCGCGCTCACTTCAAAATCCACCCAGCGCACCAACGGCGCCAGTGACGGTTGGCCGTCGTGGTGCCATGCGGCTTTCGGCGATTGCATCGATCCGATGCGGCAAATTCTGGAAACGCCTAACGTCCCGGCGAACTCCGCATTTTCCACGGTCGCAGGCTCGATTCCGCATGCGCTCAAATACGGGCGCTTGTCGGCTAGATCCGCTGCGAGGTCCGGGGGGAGGGGCTTTACGAAGATGGTCCGGTTGAGTGGCGTCTTTGGGAAGCCAGGGGTCGAGTCGAAGATGACCGTCCAATCATCCCCGCCAAAAACCTCGCAAGCATCGCCGTTTCGGGCGCGAAATTCTGCATTTTCGCGCAGCGCACGAATTGCCGCCGCCTCAGCGATTTCGAGCGGGGCGCGCGGAGAATCTACGGCAAACGCCGCCATTTCCTCCGCCAGCCTGGCCGCATAGCGCCGCGCATCTTCGCGAACGAAAAATACGTGGGGCGAAAGACATCCCTGCTGATCAAATAGCGAAGCATCGCGCGCGGCTGCACCTGCGCTGGCGCACTCCGGGTCGTCGAAAATGATGCCAAGGCTGATTTTGTGGCCGTAGCCGAGGAACTTTTGCCCGGCGGAAACGAGGCTTCGGAAATGCGCAATCGTCGCATCCTCGCCAAAAACGATCACCGCGTCGGCCCGCTCCAGCCAGTCTTCCGGGAGAGTCGTGGAAACCTCCACCAATGCACGAAGCGAATCCGGCAGGATCGCGACAAACGCATCGACTTCCGGTAGTCCGCGCGACGGCAGCTTGCACAGATTCCGCGAGCCAAGAAGCAGCCCGCGAGTCAGTGATTGCAGAGCCGCCTCGGGAGTGTTGCCGCTCAAAATATGCAGAATCGTTCCCGGTGCCACAGCCCGCGCAAGCTCGCCCGCATAAGGAACGAACCGGTCAAGCGCCTCCTCGTGCCCCAGTTCCGCCGAGAGCCACAAACGAAGATCTTCCCCCGTTATAGCGGCAAGGGCAGCGATGCGTTTTGCCGTCGATAATTCCGGACGATGAGGCTGCGGAACGGGACGCATCATTTCATCCGCCATCCGCGAACAACCGCGCGGCGTAGCCGTCGGCGAGCGCCCGATGAGCTCGAAGCCATCCGCTTTTCGCACCGCCAAATCGCTCGTTTGAACGGCGAGCGAACTCCCGAGATTCGCCAGATCAAAAATCCGCAAGATGCCGGTCTCGCCGGCTGCGACTTCCCGCCCGTTCTCCGGCGACACAACCAACGCCCTCACCCAAGGCCCGCTGCGATGCACACCGCCAAGCCCCGTCGTATAAAACTGCGAGCTCAACTCACACATCCCGTATTCATTGATCACGTCGTCCGCTTGCAGCCCGAGATGCACCGCAAACATTTCATACAGTTCCGGTTTCGGAATTTCCCGCCCGCTCCCTTTAAACCCGCCTGTCTCCAACGCAAAGCTCTCCGGCGGCAGCGCGATGCTCCGCGCGCCCATCCATTCAAAAAGATTCAAAAACGCTAGTGCCGTGCCGAAAAGCGCCACCGGTCCGGCATTTTTCAAAGCGCCATCCAGCCGTTCAAAATCGAGCCGCCCTGCCGCATCGCAAAAAAACTCCCCGCCAAACGCCGCCGCCCAGCACCCGAACATACTCACCAGCGAAGACTGCGGCGCATCCGCCGGAGTCTGCGTGAGAAAAACCGCCCGATGCCCCGGCCTGCCCATCCGCCGCCACCCCGCAAGCGCCGCCGCATGGTAGAGCCGCGTATTCAAAAAGTGATGCGCCCCGCGTGTCTCGCCCGTCGTCCCGCTCGTCAGAAAAGTCACCGTCGTTTCATCGGGGCGAAAGCAGGAAATGCGAAACTCCTTAAACATCGCCTGTGGCACCGCCGGAATCTCCCGCCACGATTTCGGCTCAGGCAGACCCTCGCACCAACGAGCAAAAGGCCCATTCCACCGCCGCTGAAACTGGTGCGCCGCAAGCGCAAGTTCGTTGAACAGCGCATCCGGTAGATTACCGCCGAGCGCAGCCAGCAGGCGTGCTTCGAGTGCAGAATATTCAGCGACAGCAGTCATGGTCTGCCTCGCTGATAGTCCAGCGCCTTCCGGTGAGGAAACAAATTCCGCGGGGTGTTCGTTGGATGAAGAATGTCTCAATTGAGAATTTAGTCACGGTTGTCAGGAATGGAGAAGCGTCACCTTCTCCATTGGCCTTCACCGTTTCACTGCCAGACTGAGGAAAGCGCATTCCCAACATCTCGGCAGGATCGCAACAGCGCGACGTCGAACACATGATCGTCCCCATCTTACGATTAGGCCGGGAGTTTGCTTGCAAGCCCGGTTTAGATGCGTATATAGTCAACGAGTTCAGTATCTCCATGAATTTTGATCTCACTCACTCTCGGAACATTGTGGTCGGCCAGCTCCTTTTTTGAACCTTTGATTTGTTTAGCCACAATGTCTTCACTGCCCGCAGAATATTGGCTCGACAACCTTTGGCCGCAAGTTTGTGCCCGTGCCCGTCGCCCGGTCTCGGGTGTCGTCCTGCCGACGGATGCAGTTGCTCTGATTGCACGGAAGTGTTTTGACGCCTTTCTAGACAGCGCTATGGACGAAGAGCCGACGTGGGAGAGCATCGCTTATTCGCTTCGTCGGGAGGTCGCGCCGCGAGCACTGGAATGGGTGGCATGCGAGCGAGTTCGCTATGGCGATTCGGACTTCGCACGGGATACAGCGGGACGCGAGTGGGCGAAGAATCCAGAGTTTCTCCTATTGAAGAAGCGGAGTACAGACGGCTCGCTAGCCGCGCCTCAGTGGGCGGAAGCTTTTCCGATTCTCCGCCGGAGGGCGGATGCGTTTCTGGCCAAGCGATCCATCCCGTTCGATGACCGCGACGATGTCTTCATGGAGACAATCTCGGAGTTGCTGAAGCCGGGCGACGGTCCGCTTGATGGGATGCTTATATTTGAGGAGTTGCCACTGTTTTTCGGCACGATGATGGACCGCCGTGCGATCTCGTGGATTCGCAGACAGAATGCCCAAAAGCGAGACGCCCGCGCTGCGCAACCGCTCGACGACCAGCCGCCGGACGGAGCAGGCGAATGGCTGCCGGGTTCGCTCGTTCGCGAAATCGTGAAGGCAAACGAGTCGCGCGCAGCAAGGCCTTGGGAACACGCAACGTGGGAGCGCATCCAAGAAAGCTGCGCGACGGCGCTGACCGCGTTTGAGTGGCACCTGGTCGGCGCGTATCTCGTGGAGGCGTCGCACTCGTTGCTGGAGCTTGCGAACGATTCGTGGGTGCTGGAGCAAATGGAAATTCCAGCCTCCGCCAGCGAATCAAAACGCCGCCGGGCGCTTAACTCTTATCTCGAAATTGCGCTCGCCCGGCTGGGCTGTGCGCTCAAAACCGCCGACCTGTGAAAAGTAATTTGCCAGAACCAGAAAGTCACCGCGATGGAGATAGTATGAGTCATTTACGACCACAACCCGAAGCCGCTGAACTTGCTCACGAGTTGCGCGACCAACCGGACGCGTTGCACGCGTTGAATGTACTCAACGAAGCCGCGAACCGCGACGACCAAGAGCCCGCGCCTCCGATTCCTGAGGATTTGCGCGAGCGGTGGAACGCTCGTTTCGGCGAAAAACGAGATGCCGAACCGACGCTCGTTGCGCGGCTTGCGGCTTGGTGGCGGCAGCTCACAGAAACGCCGTATATCTTGGGCGGCGGGCTGGTCGCGGCTCTGGCGCTGATTTTGGGAATTGCGTCGATGACGGACCTGACGATGCGCGGCTCAAAGCGCAACGACACCCTGCTCTTTTTAGTCGTCGGTGAATCGCCGACCGCCGCTGAAATCGAACAAGCGTTCCCCGGAGCCAAGGCAGAAAAAATCCCGACAACGCTTGATGACGGTCCGCTGCGAAGCCGCGCAAATGAACGAAGCAGGACAGTTGTCGTGGTGAGCGCATCCGAGATTTCATACGCGGTCCCGAGTGGAAAGTCTCAGACTAGAGCGGTCAAAGCAGGCGAATCATGGCAGGCCGCAACGACGGAAATTTTGAAGGAACTAAAATGACCACGCGGTACGCTATCGCCATCTTCGCATTGCTCGCCGGGCAGTCTTACGGGAAGACGCCGCTGATTCGCAGCATCGTGGTGGAAGGCCAACACGCCGATCTGCAAAACTTCATCGGACAACGCCCCAGCAACTCCGCGCTTCGGGCGATTGGTGATGCGGTCGCGGAGCGGTATTCGGCGATGGACCAGCCTGTGGTCGTCGCCAACGCGACCGTCACAAAAGCAGGGCAAGTGCGCGTGACTGTGAGCCAGGGTCGCGTGGGGAAATTAACGGTTAGCGGGCGAAAAGAATTGCCGCTCCGGGCGATTGGGAAATCGCTCGTCATCCCCGGCGTGCTCACGGGGCGCGCGATTCAGGAGCGGCTCGATTGGCTGCGGCGCAATCCGTTTTTTGAGCCCGCAATTGCGGCATCGCCCGGCGATGGACCGGGTGTCGCGGACCTCGCTTTCCAGCTCGACGGTGAACGAGCGCGGTATCCTTTCCGAGCGTTCACCGGATACGCGAACGACGGGGTCGCGCCGCTCGGTCAGAATCGCTGGAGCGCTGGGTTTCAGTGGGGCAATGCGTTCACGCTCGGTCAGACGCTTTCGGCCTCCGCCTCGATGGCCGACGACCCCGGCGAGTTCACATCCGCCGCGCTCGACTGGCGAATCCCGCTCCCGTGGCGTCACGACCTTGTCTTTTCTGCAGCCCGAGCGTGGACGAGCATCGAGAAAGACGGCGTGCAGTCGGACGGCACCGTTTCATTCGCAAATATGCGCTACCGGATACCGCATCGAATATCGAGCCACTGGGCCATCGAGCCATTCGCGGGAGTCGATGCGAAACGTTTCGATACCGACGCGACTTTCGGCGGCGGCGGCGCACTGGCCAGCACGCTGGATGTGGCGACGGCTACGCTCGGCATAGGCGTCAGGCGCGATGGCGAGGGACTTCAAATCGAGAGCAATTTTGAAGTCACCCGCTCCCGTCCCGGCACGATGCCGAATCACAATTCCGACGCATACGGCAGTGCAAAACCCAAGGAGCATACCACCAA
>JAYSTZ010000966.1:0-5092 GCA_043719365.1 Verrucomicrobiaceae bacterium
TTAATCGCCGGAGCACTCGTGCCATTCGGGGCGCTGCCGTAGAGTTCGAGCGTGACACGATTGAGCTGCCCAGTGTCTCCGATCTGCGTGTCCCGGACGTTCACCGTCCATGTCCCCACAGCGCTCTCGCCCCAATTGCGAACGGTAGAGAATGTCCAATCGAAATTCGCCCCCGTATCCAGGGCTCGTTGTGTCGCCAGGCGGCTCACCGTACCGCTCGGCGAAGTCAGATCGATCTCGAGGGTGCCCCGGACGGCGTGAGTGAGACTGACGGTGACGGTGGCTTTTTCCACCCGCAGCCCTTCGTTCGCACCAAATGAAAACGTGCGCGCGATACCGGTGGCCGGTGCGTCGGGGATGTTCACCGGAATCACGTCCAGCTTTCGCAACGTCGTGAGCGGACCAAGGTTCACCCAGCCAGGCGCTAGCGCTACGGCGGCGGACGCATCCAGCAATCCCGCGCCAAACTTGTGGTTAAAGTGAATGCCTGCACCGTTGGTCGTCCAGTCAGCATCCGCAGGCGCGTTCTTCTTTGCCGAGCGAATGATGATTTCCTGCACATCGCGCCAACCGAGCGCGGGATTCGCTTGCAGAATGAGCGCGGCGACGCCGGATGCGATTGGGGCGACTGCGGAGGTTCCCCCGAAGTCGTTGGTGAAATCTCCATCCGGATAATTGCCGGCAGTGTGGCCGTTGTTGTATCCTCCAAGGAACCGAACGTCGGTCGTGGTGATCAGTTGAGCGCCGCCATCCGAGGGTGCCACAGCCGTGAGGTTCGCACCACTTTCGCTGTAGGCAGCCTGAGTTCCCGCATCGGTCACGGCACCAAAAGCAAGCGTGTAGATACTATTGGCGTAACCGTCGAAGTTGGAGTTATCGCTCGATCCTCCGTTTCCTCCCGCCCAGCAAAAAACCGTCCCTTTCCCTCCGCGGCCGGTCGCGATGGCGGTCTGGAGCGCAGCCCCGGCGAGAATTCCCGGCCCCTCGACAGTAGCGCCGTCGTCGTCTGGCCCCCACGAGTTGCTCTTGATCGCGATAATGTCATTCCGCCACGCAAACGCGGAAGCGTCGCCGGCGTCGGACTGCGGACCGCCCAGGAGCCGCAATCCAGCCAGCGAGGCCTCCGGCGCAACGCCCGAGCCGCCGCTGGAATTGCTCGCCCGTGCCGCCACGAGGCCGGCGACCGACGTTCCATGGATGTCAGCCGCACTGCCCGGCGAAGGGTCGGCGTCGCCATCATTGAAGTCGTGGCCCGCTGCGGCATCCACGTTTGCGGCGAGGTCGGGATGCAGAACATCAAGGCCGTCGTCCACAATGCCGATCTTCACGCCTGCTCCACGGACAGAGTCCCAAGCGGCGGTGACATTCACGTCTATACCCGCCGTCCCGCCTCGCCCGCCGGTGTTGCGCAGATGCCACTGGTATCCCGCATTTGCAGCATTGTCGGAAAAGAGAGGATCGTTCGGGATGAAGCGCTTTTTCCCCTGCCGTGCGAGCAGCGGCTCCGCGCTCTCGACGCCCGGTTTTGCGCGCAGAGACTCTGCAAGAAGGAGAGAATTTCCGGCTCCTGCGGGTGCGTCGAAAATTGCGAGATTCGTCCCATAATCGGGACGCTCCACGGCGGCGGCACCGACCGATTTTGCAAGCGCGGAGATATCCGTGCCGGCCACGAACTTCACGACGACACGGGAGGTCAGCCAGCGGCGGGTGAACTCGTTGTGCGGACGTCCCTTTTCATAAAGTATGAGATCGCGCCCATTGCCCGCCGCGCCGCGAACGGCATCCAACTGGGGCTGGCGCGCAATGCGAACCGCCAAGCCGCGTCCATCGCGCCCGATACCGCCGACTTCATCATCCGAAATCTCGAATATTCGTGCGCGGCCCCCGTCGATTGTCGTAACGGTCGCTGCCGGCGCGAGATGCCCAAGCATGAAAAATACAAAGATGGCGATGGAGCGGAGCATTGGGTGAAAGAAGTTCCGAATTTGCAGCCCCGCAACGAAAAGCGCAAGTGGCGGAATTGATTGTATTTGTGAGTTTATTGTCACTTTACAGTGACCGCATACCGAATAGTCTCCCTCCACTCCCGACTTCCTAAAACACCACCAAAACATTCATGAAACGAACTCCAATCCTCGTCGCCACAATCGCGGCAGCCGGACTCATCACTCAAGCGCACGCGGCAAAACGGACCACATCCACAGTCCCGACTGACGGCCAGGTCGCACGGGTCTGCAGCTATTTCGCAGCGGTCCGTGGTCACTACGACGCAAATCAAGACGGCAAAATCGACGACACCGAGCGCGCCGCATGGCAGGCGGACGTGGAGGCTGGAAAATTTCCACCACCACCGGCACCCGTTTTCCCGTTGCCCGAGGATCTCAAGAAGTTCGATGCGGACGGAAATGGAAAACTCGGGCCGGATGAAGTCCGCGCACTCCGCGCCGCTCTCGCGGCAGGCGATGTTGAACTGCCGAAATTCGACGGGCAACTCCCCGATGCCCTGAAGAAGTTTGACCTGAACGGCGACGGTCGTCTCAGCCAGGCGGAGCGAACGGCTGCCCGCAAAGCCATTAAAGACGGCAAGCTCGTACCGCCGCTGGGATTCCACGCAACTTTGCCCGACCAGTTTAAGCCCTACGATTTGGATGGCGACGGCGTTCTGAACGCTGCCGAGATGGCCGCTGTGAGAGCCGACATCGAAAGCGGAAAGCTGACACCCGCAGGCGGAGTCGGTCACCTTCCGCCTTTGCTGGTGCCGTTTGACCTCGACCACAATGGACGCCTCGACGCCACGGAGATCGCAGCAGTCAAGGCCGCCATCGCAGCCGGCACGCTGGTCCTCCCAACACCACCGGCTCCTCAGTTGCCGTCTTGGATTCGGCCATTCGATCTGAACCACAACAATATTCTGGAGCCATCGGAGAATGCCGCGCTGCAAGCCGCTATAGCCGCAGGCACCGTCGTCCCGCCGACCGCCGTCCCGCCCGCTCTACCGGACTGGGTGAAGCCGTATGATGTTGATAACAATGGCATCCTCGATCCGGTGGAATGCGCAGCACTCCGCGCGGATATCGAAAGCGGAAAAGTCGTTCCGCCCGGAGGCGCGACCCCGCCGCCGCCGCCGACGCTTCCAGGCTGGCTGCTTCCGTTTGACCTGAACCACAATAACATCCTCGATCTAGCCGAAGCAGCGGCCGTTCAGGCTGCAATCGCAGCGGGAACACTGGTCCCGCCGGGAGGAACCCCACCACCGCCGCCTCCAGCACTTCCGGCCTGGCTCCAAGCATTCGACCTCAATCACAATAACATTCTGGAGCCGTCAGAACAAGCCGCAGTTCGTGCAGCCATTGAGGCCGGCACACTGGTCCCGCCGCCGCCACCGACAACGGCGCAGCCACCGCCCACCACTGGCGGTAGAAAACGCTAGTCGAACTATAGGAAAGACAAACTTACGCAAAAAGCCCGGGACCGAAGTCCCGGGCTTTTTCGTTGAAATCGCAGCGCTACCGCAAGCCGGTCGCAACGCGGACCCGATCCATTGTCCGGGACGCCACCGCACGTGCTTTGGTAGCGCCATCGCGAAGGACTCTGTCCACGTAGCCGGGATCGGCCGCGAGCTCGGCACGCTTTTCGCGCATGGGCCGGAAATACTCCCACAGCGCATCAAAAAGACGCTGCTTAAAAACTCCGTAGCCCTGCCCTCCGGCACGAAAGTCGGCCTCCATCGCGGCGACTTCGGGCTCACCGGCAAAGAGCCGGTAAAGTGCTACGATGCTGCTTCCCGTCGGATCTTTCGGCGACTCGACGGGAGTAGAGTCGGTCACGATGGACATGATTTTTTTCCGTAGCGCTTTCTCCGTGTCGAAGAGCGGAACGGTGTTGTTGTAGCTCTTGCTCATCTTTTGGCCGTCGAGCCCAATGACCGTCGCCATCTGCGGCAGAATACTGGCTTCGGGCATGACGAAAAGCGGTTCTTTTTTGCCGAACGTGCGGTTCATCATCGCAGCGATATCGCGGGTGACTTCGACGTGTTGCTTTTGATCGCGCCCTACGGGGACGATGTTTGAATCGTAGATCAATATATCCGCCGCCATGAGCACTGGGTAGGCAAACAGACCGTGAACCGGAATGTGGTTTTTGGCGACGTGGTCCTTAAAAGCATGGCAGTTTTCCAGCATCGGCATCGGCGTGACGCATGAAAGGATCCACGCCAATTCGGTGTGCTCGGGCACATCACTCTGGCGGAAAATCACCGCTTTTTGCGGGTCCAGACCGCACGCGAGAAAGTCGAGCGCGACGCCACGCGTATTGTCGCGCATGGCCTGCGGATCGCGCACGGTGGTGAGGGCGTGGTAGTCCGCGATGAAGTAAAATGCCTCGCCCTGCGATTGCAGTTCGATGGCTGGCTTCATCATGCCAAAGTAGTTCCCTAAATGCGGTGCGCCGGTCGGTTTGATCCCGGAAAGGATGCGTTTCATCTTCATGGTAAATGAGATGAGCGCGCGCCGGTGTCGAGCCGGAAAGGTCGCCGGGCTAAAACCGATTGATCAGCATCGCGATGGCCGCATCACAAGCCGTTGCTGCGTCTGCGCAATCCGCATTGCACGTCGCCACGAAGCAAGTGTTCTCCTTCGGACTGAGCCACATCACCGCGTAGGAATTCGTATTCTCGCCGCTGTGCATCAGCGCGGTACCGCCCGCCCATTTACGAGTCGTGACTGCCCAGCCCATCGCGTAATCCTGGCCATCAGGCGCAGTGTGCAGTTTCTTAAAAGACTCGGCGCGCAGCAGCGGTGCGCTACCCCGGTCGCCCTGCACATGCCAGTTCGCATACCGTGCGAAATCCGTGATGCTCATGTGTACGGTCGCGGCTGGCGCGAAGATCGGCGGATAATCCGTGCCCGGCCCGGAACCGACGGGCTTGAACGGCGCTTCGTATCCGCGATGCCCGACAGGCTGGTCCGTGATTCCTGGTGTCGCCGGCGGCCCGAAGCCCGCACTTTTCAGCCCGAGCGGAGTGAAGATACGCTCCTGCAACAACTGCTCAAACGACCGTCCTCCCATCCGCTCAAGCATTGCACCGGCGATG
>JAYSTZ010000967.1:0-13077 GCA_043719365.1 Verrucomicrobiaceae bacterium
AGGCCTCCGGTGTATGTGCCGAAGACGGTGACGCCCGGATACCGCGCGGCAAATGCCGTGGCGTTGCGGACGAGGATGAGCCTTGCGCCGGGCGCGAGCGTAGCGGTCGGAAATGTGAACGTGATGCCGCTGCCGAATGTCGCGTCTTTCAAGTCCACGATGCTTGCGCCGATGTTCAGCAGCTCCATGAACTCGAACTGGTCCGCATCAATGGTCGCGACGCCGAGTGTCGCGAGTTCGGCGGGCGTTGCGTTTGCGGGGTGGAACATCAGCTCGGAGATGACGAGATTCCCGACAGCGGCGGGAACGATTCCGCCGGTGTTCGTAATCACGATGCTGTCCGTGCCTACGACTGCGCCCTGCAAGTTCGTGCCTTCGAGCACCACGTTGTTTGCGCCAGCGCCGAGCGGGACGGTCGCCTGCCACGTCAAGCCGTCGAGCCATGTCACGACGAGCGGTTCGGTTGCTCCGGCGATGCGGATATTTTGCACGTCCACCCAGCCGGTGCCGGTGAGCGTGGTGACTGGCGCGCTGACAGAAAAATTCGCGCCGCTATTCGTGCTGATTGCAAATGCCGTCGCAGGCCAATCTGCGTTCACCTGGCCGAGCGCCGAAGCTCGCCGCGCGGTGATCCAGCTTTTGAAGTTCGGCGCGTAAGCCGGCTTGCCCGCGAGGGCGCTGTAGTGGTCCACCCACGAATCGAGATACGTGTTCGAAAAGCTGGAGTTGCAGAAATCGAGGATGTGTCCGGCGATGCGGCGTTTCACGCGAGCGTCGGCGATAAGGTCTTTCACCCGGTGCGCATCTCCACCGTAAATGGAGAAGTTCGTGGCGAAGTAAAACGCGTGGTCCATGTCCCACGGCAGCAGCATCACGCGGCCATCGGGGCGCGTGAGAAACTGGATGTTGTGCGGGAGATGCTGGTTGTAAGTGTCTGCGAGCCCGAGCAGCGCATTGAGTGCGAGCGTGCGCGTCCAGCTTTCCAGATCGAGCGCGGCGGACGACGCGGCGTAGAGGTTCGCATTCGGCTGACTGAAAGCCGAGGTCATCGCGAGGATGCCGCTGTAGTCGTCGCGGTCGGTGTGGTTTTGGATGAGGTAATTGAACCGATACGATTCCTTGTCCGCGCCCATCGTGCCGATGTCCACGGCGGTGAACGTCGAGTAAGGATTTTTGAGGCTCTCGGGATTGCCATCCACCGTGGTCGTCGGGTGGTAAATAATCTCCTGTTTGAAGAGCGAGCCGTTGCCGCCGTTCGGAGTGAACTCGTCGAGCTGCGTGTTCCCGTATCGCCGCAGACGCAACTGCGCCCGGCGGTTCTCGTAGAACGGCGTCGCGACGTATGCGACATCCACGAGTTCGCTCGGGATGTTTCCGGCGCGCTCGGAGACGCGGAGGAAAAGCAGCTCGTTCACGCTCGGGCCCAGCGTATTTTCCAGCCAGCCGCCGCCATCCCCGCGCGGCATGTTGAATGCGCCATCCAGCACCATGTCTGTCTCCGTTCCGCGAAACGGCTGCTCGGGATCGAAGTCGAGATTCCAGCCGACACGAGATCCCTGCCGTCCGTATGGCGCGCTGCGGAGACGGACGCGCACGCCGTAGAAAACCTCGCGGTCGTTTGCGATGAGCGTCGCGGGCCAGCGGAAATTGCTCACGCTGTGAATCGGCGCGTGCATCGCCGCCGCGTCGTCGGGACGCATGATGAGCCGAATCTTGTTCGTCAGCGGCACTGCCGAAACCCCGCCATCGCCCACACGGTAAAGCGCACGCGACGCCGCGCCCGCAGCGGGGAACGTCGTCACCGCGCCGAGCCCATCCGCGCCCTGCACGTAAAATTGCACGACCATCCCGGACATCGGTTGCCCAGGGATTTGAGCACTGAAGCGCCCGGAGCCGTCGTTCGTCATCGGCACGGACGAAAATGCGCCGCCGTTCACCGAGTAGAAAAGCGTCTGCGCCCCGAGCGCATCCGGATCCGACGGCCGCACATAAACCTTCACCGGTTGCCCGAGCGCTGGCACGAGCGGGGCGTGGACAAACTCCGTGTAAGTTGGTCCCGCATTTGCGATGCGTCGGCTGTTCACCGCGCCCGGTGTGCCTGCAACGGCGGGCTGCGAGAGGATTGTCGTGCGGGCTGCGCGATTGAGGTAAAGGCGCGTGTTGACCTGCGGCGAACCGGCAATCCACTTGGCACGGAATGACACGCGGTATTGCTTCGTCGGGTCGATGACTTGGTTCCCCACCAGCGTCGTCGAGCAGTTGTTGTAAGTGTGCTCCAGCCCATCCGTCGCCACGACGCGCAGCACCTTGCCGGGACCGCTCGGGTCCTGCACGACCGTGCTGAGTTTGTGCGTGCCGAGGCACCGCCACTTCGCGGGTTGTGCGCCGAGCGCGTCGCTCTCAAACGTCCCATTTTGAATCACCTCCGTGTTCGCGCCGCCGGGGTCTTTGCGCACGCTGATGTCGTCGATGAGAAACTCCCCGCCATTCAGCAGACCGATGAGAAACTCGTTCCACGTCGCAGGATTATTCGAGCCCGGCGGCTCCGTGCCGGGCGCATCGTATGTGTAAGTCTGCCACCCGAGCTTCGCGCTTTCATCGCTCGCCGCCCAGGACTCCGGCTGCGTGTTGTCGGCGTCTGGGTCGATGAGTTCCAGCGAAGTCCCGCCGCCATCCGCGTAAGGCGACCAGCGCCCGCCGTCGCGATACCGCACGCGATCCACCTGCGCGCCGAGCGTGTCGCGGAGCTTGATGGAATCGCCCGCATTCGCGAGCGAGCCGGAAAACTGCCCGCGATTCACCACCAGAAACCCGCCCGCCGGAATCGTCGTCGCCGCGGGAAATGTGAACGCAATCGCGTCGTCCAGCTTCCACCCCGAGATGTCCACCGCAGCCCCGGTGCGATTGTGCAGCTCCACCCACTCCGCCGCGTTCTCCGCGTAGGCCACCGCGTTGTTCGGGTCCGCGTAAGTCGGGTGCGCGTGATAGAAAATTTCGTTGATGACCACACTGCCCGCGACGTGCGCCGCCGGAGTGGCGAGCACGGGCTGCGTGGAAAAATTCACCGCGCCCGGAGTGCCGCCTGCCGTCGTGCTCGCCGCCCAACTCGTCGCCGTGTCGCTTGCCAATGTGACCCCGCGTTTTGACAGCGTCGGCCCCGTGCCGTCCGGCGAAGTAGGCCAGTCGCCCGACACGCCGTATTTCACTTCATCCACCAGCCAGCCCTGCTTCGTGCGCAGACGAATCGTATCGCCCGCTCCATCGAGATGCCCCACGAACGGCCCCAGCGCACCGCCCGGATTTCCCGCCGTCCCCGACACCACGATGAACGCGCCGGGCTCCAGCGTCGTCCCGTCTGGAAACGTAAAGTCGATGCCGCCCGTGAGCTTCCACCCGCCAAGGTCCAGCCGTGTGCCGAATTGATTTACAATCTCCACCCACTCCGGCGCGCCCACCGTCGCGGGGTTGTAGTGGATTTCATTAAACGTCGCCACACCGCCCGCCGAGCCCGCGGCCCCCGGCTGCGGCAGAGCGAGCATCGTCGTCGCAGGCGGCGCGAGCGTGATGATCGACACCGCATCCACCAGCACCGTGTCGTCGCCATTTGCCGCCATGTTTTCCAGCACCAGCACCGCAGTCTCCGCAGACGCCGTGAAATCAAAAGTGAGCGTCCGATACGGCTGCCCCGCGCCCACCGGCAACACCGCACCGTTAAACGCCGTCTGCCCATCCACCATCACACGCAACGTCGGCACAGCCGAACCAGCGCGCGAATTATACCGCAGCGAAAGCCGGTAAACTCCACCCGCCCCGAGCCCCGCCACCGACTGCCGGACGCCACGTGCCTGCTGGAGCAGCAACACATTCGCCCCATCCGGCACCACTCCATTATCGTGAAACGGACCGCTGCTCGTATTCACCCCGCTTTGCCCGGTGCCAAATGCCTCCCAAGCCCCGATGTTCGAGTAGTAGCCAGGATACGCGATGCCCACGCCGCTCGCCTCAAAGCTCGGATTTGCGATGAACACCTCGTCCACCCCGCGCTTGATCACCGCCACCGCGTCGAACACCGCCGAAGCATCACCGCCCGCGTTTGCAGCAGAACCGATACTCAGCACCCCGCTCGTCGCCGTCGCTGTCCACACAAAGTTTGCCACGATATACGGCGACGCCCCGCCCACCGGCTGGATGCCCGTCGGCGCAAGCAAAGTCTGCCCTGCGAGCGACACATTCACCTTCGGGAAATCGCCGCAGCAATCCCGCGCATTCATCCAAACTTGCACCCAATACCGCTGCCCCACGACAAAGCCCGTCAGATTCTGCGTCAGCGCCCCCGCGCCTTGGATAAAGGCCACGCGCGTCCCATCGGGAATCGCCCCATTGCTTGCAAACGGAGTCCCCGCGCCAATGTCCGTCCCATTGATCCCGCCCCCCGCCCACCCCGTGATAAACGTCGGATTCCCCCCGCCAACATACCCCGGAAAAACGGAAAACGTATCGGCCTGGAAACTGGGATTGATCACGGAAATAGAGTCCCCCGCAAAAAGCGACGTGGCGAGAAGACTGAGGAGCAGACGGAGTTTCATTGATAAGGTTTTGTCCGGTTGTTGCGGGACGAACAAACGTCGGTGCAGAAGGCATTTTCGGCAAGTCATTGCTTTCGTTGTAAATTCCCGTGGCCCTCGGGCGCCGCGCCAATTATCAAAGCGGGACGACGATGGATTTTCTCACAATCACTCAACTCAAGCGCGCGGCTGGCGACGGCCGCGTGGAGGCCCAGGTTCACGCCCAAGTCGAAGCCATCACGCGCAAGGACGCCGCGAATGGGAAGCCGTATTTCGAGGTGACGCTTTCCGATGGCGAGAGCCGATGCACGCTCAAGGCATGGAATGACAGTCCGGGCTTTAGCTATTGTGAACGTGTGTCCGCCGGTGCGTTCGTTGAGTTGTCGGGAGAATTCGCGATGAGTAAATTCGGGTTGGAATCGCCTGCGTGGCGCTTGCGGGATTTGCGCCCCGAAGAGCGCGATGCGCTGCTCTCTGGCTCGCCCGAGATTCGCGAAAAACAGGCTGCGGATTTTGCGTATATCGAGCTCGCGGTCGATGGCATCGCCGACCCTCGACTGCTCGCCCTCTGCCGCATTTTTCTCGCGGAATATGGCGACCGCTATCGCCGTGCGGCCGCTGCACGAAACAACCACCATGCCCGGCGTGGCGGGCTCGTGGAGCATGTCGCGCAGATGATGCGCTCGGCGGTTGCGATTGCGTCGGCGTATCCCACCCTCAATCGAGATCTGATGGTGACCGGTGTCCTTTTTCACGACGCTGGAAAGATTTGGGAAAACGGGATGCCGGCTGACAGCTTCACCATGCCCTACAGCGAAGCGGGCGAACTGCTCGGCCACATCACCATCGGCATCGAACTCGTCAACACGCTATGGCGCAAGCTGGCGGCGTCGGATGACTGGAAAACCTGGCTGCCCTTGGAGCCTGCGAACGAAGATGTGCGGATGCACTTGCTGCACCTCGTCGCGAGCCACCACGGCGAACTGGCGTTCGGCAGTCCCGTCACGCCGCGAACACCGGAAGCTTGGGCGTTGCACTACGTGGACAACCTTGATGCGAAGATGGAGATGATCTACGCGGCTTACAAGAGTTCGAAGCAGCTCGGTCCGCGCATCCAGGAAAAAGTGTGGCCGCTGGCCGGCAATATCGTCCAACCGCTCGCGCACTTCACGGTCGGGTAGAGCGCTCTCCGCCGTCAGAACCGCAAGCTGGCGGTGACTTGTGACTTGTGAGACGTGACTTGTCGCAAGCGTGTTGGCGTGGTTTTCCCGCTTGCGACTAATCACTTCTCACGAGTCACAAGTCACAGCCGAAAGACACGGGGGCTTACCATCCTCCCACGACCGTCAAAAAACGCTCACTCCTCGTCGTCCGGGCCCCACAGGTGTTCTTTCTGCCACTTCGTCTCGTAGAGCTTGCAGAGCCCGAGCGCCGGAGCGACGCCGCCGCTGTAGGTCGCGGTGGTGGAATATTGTTTGTCTTCGTCGTACCATCCGACGGCGACGATCGAGTGGTCGAAATGCTCACTGAGCAGCTCAATGACTTTGTCCAAAATTTGCTGTTGCGCGGCGTTCATGATATGGAGACAAGACGGAAAAGGCCCGTTTGGGAAACGGAATTTCCTATTTCGCGGCGGCGGCGGTCTCTTCGTCGAGCTTCGCCTTCACGAGAACGGTGATTTCGTCGAACAATGCCTGGTCCTTTTTGAGCACGTCCTTCGCGGCATCGCGGCCCTGTGCGAGCTGTGCGCCTTTGAAGCTGAGCCATGAGCCGCGCTTCTCGACGATTCCCTTTTCCAGCGCGAGATCGAGCAGCGCGCCAGTGGACGAGATGCCTTCGTTATACATGATGTCGAACTCGCATTCGCAGAACGGAGGCGCGATTTTGTTCTTCACGATTTTGATCTTCGTGCGATTGCCGGTCACGGTGCCGTCGCTCGTTTTGATCGCGCCGATGCGGCGGATATCCACGCGCACGCTGGCGTAAAACTTCAGCGCCTTGCCACCGGGAGTGGTCTCGGGGTTGCCGAACATCACGCCGATTTTTTCGCGAATCTGGTTGGTGAAAACGACGATCGTCCGCGCCTTTGAAATGAGCGCCGTGAGCTTGCGCATCGCTGCGGACATGAGCCGCGCCTGCGCGCCAACGGTTGAGTCGCCGATCTCGCCCTCGAGTTCCTGTTTCGTCACCAATGCGGCGACGGAGTCCAGAACGATCACATCCAGTGCGTTGGAACGCACGAGCGTCTCCACGATTCGGAGCGCTTCCTCGCCGCTGCTCGGCTGGGAGACGAGCAGGTCGTCGAGATTCACCCCAAGCTTCTTTGCATACTGCGGGTCGAGCGCGTGCTCCACGTCGATGAACGCTGCAAGCCCACCGCGCTTTTGCGCCTGTGCGATGAGCGTGAGTGTGAGCGTGGTTTTACCCGAAGATTCCGGACCAAAAACCTCGACGATTCGCCCGCGCGGGAATCCGCCGGCACCGAGTGCGCGGTCGATCAAAATGTTGCCTGTCGGGATGACCTCGACCTCCATCGTGCGCGAGTCGCCGAGGCGCATGATAGCGCCTTCACCGTATTCTTTCGCGATGGTCTGGAGGACCATATCGAGGTTTTTGTTGCGGGCTGCGATGACTTTGCTTTCGGATTCGGTTTCGGTGGCTTTGGCCATGGTAAAAGTGGGCTTGAGGTTGTTTTAAAAAGTGAACCCGGATTGCGTAAGGCGTGAGCGGCCATCGGGAAAGCCAAATGTCGCGAAACTGGCGGCTTCTTTTCGGAGTGCGCTATTTGAACTCCCAAAAAACAGCCGCTTCCTTTTCGGAAGCGGCTGCGGATTTAGAATATTCCCGCTTTGGCCTACTTCCCAAAAAGTTTCCCGATCCCGCCGGAAAGCAGCGACGAGAGACCCTGTTGCATTGCGTTGCCTTCAGGAACTTTGCCGTCCGGTGTGAGCTTGTCCACGAGCTGCGGGAGCAACTTGGCGAGATGGCCGGAGATTTCGTTCACGGGCACACCGGCTTGCGAGGCGAGCTGGCTGAGCTGGTCCGCGCCGAAGACTTTCTCAACTTGTTGCGCGGTCGCGGGAGGGTTTGGGCCGGTGCTGATCCATCCTTTGACGAGATCGCCGAGACCCTGACCGCTGAATTTTGTCAGCAGTCCCTGAATGCCGCCGCCGCCTTGAAGCATGCCTGCGACCGAGCTGAGAAGGCCTCCGGATTGTTGTTGATTGAGGTTGCCCATGAGCGAGCCGAGGATTCCGTCGAGTAGTCCCATATAATTGGAGTGTTGAATGTTACGATTGGGATTTGCCCCAGTTCATCCGAGGAAAATCGGGCCGAATCTCGCACCACCCCTCCGATCTGCAATCACAATTTTAGGGAGATTCACGCCAAGAAAAACGCCGCCCTGCGCGATGCAGGACGGCGTTTCTTGTGAATCTCTACTTTCCGTGAAAGTTACTTCGTCGGGACGGTCTGGATCGTCTGGAGGATACGTCCGGCAATTTTGTAGGGATCGCCTTCGGAGTTTGGACGACGGTCCTCGAGATAGCCCTTGTAGCCGTTGTTCACGAAGCTATGCGGGACGCGGATGGATGCACCGCGGTTTGCGATGCCGTAGTTAAATTTATCGATGGACTGCGTCTCGTGCAGGCCGGTGAGGCGGAGGTGATTGTTCGGGCCATACACGGCGATGTGCTCGTTCTTGTATTTGTCGAACGCTGCCATGAGCGACTCAAAGTAAGCCTGTCCACCGACTTCGCGCATGTGCTCGGTCGAGAAGTTGGCGTGCATGCCGGAGCCGTTCCAGTCCACTTCAAGGCCGAGCGGTTTGCAGTGCCAGACGACGTCCACGCGGTAGGACTCGCAGAGACGGAGGAGGATGTAGCGGGCCATCCAGACTTCGTCGGCTGCTTTCTTCGAGCCCTTGCCGAAGATCTGGAATTCCCACTGACCCTTTGCCACTTCGGCGTTGATGCCTTCGTGGTTGATGCCTGCTTCAAGGCACAAGTCGAGATGCTCTTCCACGATCTCGCGGGCGATGTCGCCCACTGCGTCAAAGCCGACGCCGGTGTAATATTTGCCCTGTGGATAAGGATAGCCGCCCTTTGGGAAGCCGAGTGGCACTCCGTCCTGATAGAGAAAGTATTCCTGCTCAAAGCCGAACCATGTCCCTGAATCGTCGAGAATCGTTGCGCGGGCGTTGCTCGGATGAGGCGTGGTGCAGTCGGGCATCATGACTTCGCACATGACGAGGACGCCGTTGATGCGGGTCGCGTCGGGATAAACCGCGACTGGCTTGAGCATACAGTCCGAGGTGCGGCCTTCGGCCTGGCGGGTCGAGCTGCCGTCAAATCCCCACATTGGGAGTTGTTCAAGCGTCGGGAATTCGGCGAATTCCTTGATCTGTGTTTTACTGCGGAGGTTCGCTGTGGGCTCGTAGCCGTCGAGCCACACGTATTCTAGTTTGTACTTTGCCATGGTTGTTGTAGTTGGTGTCTATTTTTGTGCGGTCTGCGCAAAACGGACCGCGGATGTTGTTGTTTTTCCCCCTTAAAGAGGACATTTCTAGCGCATCGAACTTTTAAGCAAATGCAATGCCATTTCTGCGATAGCAAAATGACTCGTAGCCTTCCAGAGATTTTCTGCAAGGCTCCAAGGAGGAGCTAAATTGTCAGGGGAAAAGACCTCGAAACTAGAACTTTTTTGGGTCGGCTTTTGGGGCCGGTTTTTCTTTCATCCCGAAAATTACGGGCATCAACGCGGCTTCCTTCTTCGCGTTCTCGGCGAAGTTGGAAAATCCGTGTTCAAAAAGCACAATGAACGTGAAAGTGGCGGCCAAAAAGAAGACGACCCAGAAAATGTTGCGGATAAGGCCCATAAAGTTAACTCGTTGTAACGCATTTCCAGTGCCACGGCAAAAGGTTATTTTGTACGAGGAATCGAAGGGGCGCATTCCCGTCATCAGGAAGGCGAAGTCGGCTACGGACTTCGGGGACCGGCCATCCTGGCGTTCCGAATTCGCATTGTTCATCATTCGAGATCCTGCGTTCGAAATTTCCCCGCCCCGTGCAGCAGCATGTTCATGCGGTAGCGGTTACTGGTGACGACACACTCCGCGAACGGCTTTTTGATTTCGATGGCATCGACATATCCAGATGCATCAACGAGCAGAAAATCAATCTGCCGGTCTTTACCGGTCAAGGCGTCCCTCACCGGAACTTCAGGGAATGCGCTCACATATTTTGGACAGAGGAATTGGATGACTTGCAGAATCTCTGTCTGCCATTGCGCCTCGGTGAAGGTGTCGGCGCTGCCCAGCATGTTGTCTATTTTCAGAACCAACGCCGACAACTGATCGGTTTCGTATTTGCCGAACACCTTTTTCGGCTGAGTGCCTTTGGAGCGCCACCCGTTCGCCGCGAAACTTATTGTTCGACTCAGGCGCACACTTCTTTATCACTCAGGGCATGAAATTCCTGCCAATCGCTGCATTCATAGTCGCCGCCGTGTGCCCGGCCTTTGCCCGAGACCTCACAGTTTCCACCAATGGAACCGGAGCCGTGGAGCGCTCGGGAGTGGACGACAACAATGTCTCCAAAACGAACCTCGTCCTCGAAGCAAACGGAGACTTTACCATCGGCCTCGTGGGAAACGTGGACTACCGGTTCAAAGGAACATGGCAGTCGGTGAGCCGCGACACCATGCGGCTGAATGTCACGAGCGCCTTCGGTAAAGACGCAGCCGGCACGGGAACACTGGACCTCGACGACCGCCGCTCCGGCCCGGTCGTCGGTCGGATCAGCCTTGCGGGAAATGGACGCGCGGGTTCTTTCAAGGCTCGGTTTCAAGGCGAGCGCGAAGCGTTCATCCAGGTTCCGGGTTACACGCGCCCTCCGCAGGCACCACCGCCGGTCCTCGTGAATTCGCTTCGTGGAGGTTCGGGAAATCTCCGCGTCAGCGGGCAGCCTGCCTATCGGCTCAGCCACGCCTACGTGAATCTCAACGGGGACGGCTCGGCACTCGTCAACGTTTACGGCGATGCAACCGCCGGATACGTCGGCACTTGGCAGCCTACAGGCCCCAACACGTATCAACTCTCGGTGCGCGGCGGCTTTGCCGGCGAACGCATCACAGGCGCGGTGACGTTGTCGCCCGGCGGGCGCACCTACACGCGACTGGACCTAAGCGGCACCAGCCAGCGCATCTACTACTCCGTCGCATTCGTGCCCAACGCGCGCTAATCGCGTGGCTGCTGCGAACGACGCATCGCTGTTTGATTCGGCATTTCTTGCCAAACTCGAGCAGCTCCACCTTCTCGCCCGCCGCCTCTTTCGCGGCGAGCAGCGGGCGGAGCGTCGCAGTCGCCAGCTCGGGAGCAGTCTGGAGTTTGCCGACTATCGCGAATACTCGGAAGGCGATGAGCTGCGGGCCATCGACTGGCCCGCTTACGCGCGGCTGGAGCGGCTCTTCGTAAAGCTCTACGAGCAGGAGCAGGATCTGGCGGTGTGCTTCCTCGTCGATGTCAGCGCGAGCATGCGATGGCAACCGGAAGGCGGCACGGGACTGACAAAATTCGACACCGCCCGCCGCATCACCGCAGCACTAGCCTACATCGCGCTCGCAAATCTCGATCGTGTAAGCGTTCACTTTTTCGCCGATGGCGTCGTCTCCGAACTTGGCGTAATGCGTGGAAAGGCGCAGTTTCACAGCGTTCTGGACTTCCTCCGCGAGCCGCCGGCAAAAGCCGGACCGACGAGCCTGCTCACGAGCGCCCGCACTTTTTCCCAGCGCCAGAAACGTGGCGGCATCGTTTTTGTGCTCAGCGATTTCTTTGATCCTGCGGGATACGAAGAGCCGCTCGCAATGCTGCAACACGGGCAGTTCGAAGTTCACACGATCCAAATACTCGACCCCGCAGAACTCGCACCCACGGCGACGGGCGACCTGCGATTGCTGGAATCCGAGACGGGAGCATCGCTCGAAGTCACCGCAAATGAAGCCGTGCTCGCACGCTACCGCGAAGAATTTACCGCCTACAACGCGGCGCTCGAAGCCTTCTGCCGCAAGCGTGCGATGGGGCATGCGAGCGTGACGTGTGATCTTCCGTTTGAAGATGTCGTCCTGAAAACCCTGCGCGATGGAGCCATCCTGAAATGAGCTTTCTCTCTCCATGGGCGGTCTGGTTCCTCGCGGGAGTGCCGGTGATTGTGGCGCTGTATTTCCTACGGCTAAAGCGCCGCGCGATCACCGTGAGCACGCATCTTTTCTGGCAGCGCGCGGTGAATCAAACGAGCCGCAACTCGTTCTTCCAGCGGCTCCGGCATTTGTTCTCGTTGCTCCTGCACTTGCTCATTTTGCTTCTGCTCGTCGGCGCACTCGCGCGGCCGGTCATCAATCGTTTCATTCATGGAGGCGCGAGCGTCGTGCTCGTCCTCGACTGCCGCGCGCGAATGCAGGCGACGTCGGCGGATGGCGTGGTTCGCTTTGATAAAGCACTTGCCGCAGCGCGCAGATACGTGCGCGAAGTGAACGATGCGCGGCAGTTCGCCATCATCAAATTGGATGCAGCACCGTCGGTTGCAGTCCCGTTTACCGGCGATGAAAAGCCTTTGCTCGACACGCTCGCGGCTGCGCAAGCCACCGATGCCACGGGTGACATGGACATCGCGCTGGCCCTCGCTTCATCGCTGCTTGATGCGCGCAGCGGGAGCCGCCGCATCATCCTTTTCAGCGACCGTGCGCCCTCCGCAGTGCCGCGTTTTCCGCTCACGACACACGCAATTCCGGCCAATACGGAAAACGTCGCCGTCACCCGATTCGCAACACGTCCACTCCCCGCGAATCCTGAAACCAGTGATGTGCTGCTGGAGGTGCGAAACTTCGGGAAGTCGCCGGTGACAACAAATGTGGAACTGAGCTACGACGGCAAGCCGCTGGACGTGAAGCCGGTTCAGATCCAGCCCGGCGCGACCATTCTCTCCGTCTTCCCGACGCTGGCAAAACCCAGCCGCACTTCCCGCGGCTGGCTCACCGCGCGCCTTGATGCTGCGGACGGGCTCATGCTCGACAACACGGCCTACGCGATGCTCCCGCCGGCGAGGGCAAAGCGCGTGCTACTCGTCAGCAAGGGCAGTTTCTTCCTCGAAAAAATGCTAGAGGCGGACACCACGGTGAAATTCGAGCTGCTCACTCCCGACGCGTATTCACCGACAATCGGTGCAAAGTTCGCCGCGACGATTTTCGATGGCGAGATGCCGCCCAGCTTCGACCTCGCGAAGTCCGACGGGAGTTTCCTTTTTATAAAGCGCACGCCGTTTCCCACAGGTGCAGTCATCGACCAGCCGCTCGTCACCGATGTCGATGCTGCGCATCCCGCCACGCGCAATGTGAGCCTACGCAACGTGACGATCCTCCACGCGCAGACACTCGCGATTCCGCCTTCGTCCGACGGTTGGCAATTCTCCGCGCCGCTGCGGTCGTTTGAGAGTGCGCTGCTCATCACCGGCCAGCGCAA
>JAYSTZ010000968.1:0-5068 GCA_043719365.1 Verrucomicrobiaceae bacterium
GAGTGTGAAATTCACCGGCGACCAAGTGTCGGATTTTCTCGCGGTAAAAGATGGCGTGAATGCCGGACTGCAAATGTGGGAGGTGAAGTTGCATCGCCGCGTCATCGGCCAATACATGCTCCAGGCGACATATCAGACTCCCGTCGCGGCACAGACCGCCGAGACCAGCGTGACCGGCGCGCAAGCGGCGGACGTGAATCTCCAGCGCGGATTCGTCACAGTGCAATCCACGGGGCGGCTGCAACTCCGCGTCGAAACGCTACCCGCAGCGCTGCAATCCGTCGAATGGCAGAGCATCCCGCGTGCGCTCCAGCAGGACCTTACGGCTTCGTCAGCGAGCTTCGCCTACCGACTCGTCGAGTCCGCATTCGTGCTTCCATTGAAGCTCGAACGCCACGAAGCCACAAAGCTCCTGCCCGCGCGCGTCAACAGCATTACGCTCAAATCCGTCATCGCCGACAGCGGCGCAATGCTCACCGAAGTTCGCATGGAAATGCTCCCCGGCGACAAGCGCCTGCTTTCCGTCACGCTGCCGAAAGACGCCAAGTTCTGGTTTGCCTACGTGAACCAAAACGGCGTGTGGCCATGGCGTGAAGGCAGCCAGATTCTCATCCCGCTGGAGCAGCAATCGCCAAGCGGCGCTGCGATTCCCGTGACGCTTTTTTACAGCAGCCAAATTGGAAAGTCCGAGACCACTTCGCTCGACCTCCAACTCCTCGCGCCGAAGTTCGACCTGCCGCTCGAGAACATCGTCTGGAACGTCTATTTGAACGACAAATGGACCCTCAAAAAATGGACCGGCTCGCTTCAAAAGCAAGCCGATCAAGTCGTCCATCGCGTGCAATCAATCGATGTGCAGAGCTACCTCCAAGGGGAGGCCTCGCAGCAGGTCGAGAAGACCAAGGCCGCGGAACAGCAACTCGTGCTCGGCAACAAAGCGCTCGAAGCAGGCGACACGCAGCAGGCGCGCCGTGCTTTCGGAAACGCGTTCGGGCTCAGCCAGCATGATCAGGCGTTCAACGAAGATGCCCGCGTGCAGCTTCACAACCTGAAGCTCCAGCAGGCGCTTGTCGGACTCAACGTCCGCAACAATATCAACGTCAGCGGCAACGACGCACTTGGCGGAAAACTCCGCGCCGGCGGCAAGGAGCCGAACTACACGCAACAGGACGCCAAGCAACTCCTCGACAACAACAGCGCCGACGAAAACGCCGCATTCACACGCCTCGCCGAGCGACTCATCCAGCAGCAGGACGCCGCCGTTTCCAGCCCCGCAGTCATCCAGGCCAACATCCCCGAACAAGGCCGCCTGCTCACGTTTAGCCGCTCCGTCGCCGTGGACACACAGGCCGACCTGCAAATCGGCCTCCAAGCGAAAACCACCAGCACTGCATCATGGTTCACGCGATTCATGACGCTCGCGATCACCGCGCTGCTGATGGCGATTGCGGGATTCTCGATGCGGACGTTCCGTCGCGCTTAAACGCTGCGCCGCTCACGCAGCAGGGCGGTGGCGAACTGCTGCGCACCCAGCGAAAATACGCAATACGCCGCAAACCAGTAAAAGCCCGCACCATATTCAGTCTCGAAGTGAATCGCCTGCCCGACGCCCTCGGATGAACGGGCGGCGAGATACGCGGTGTAGATGGCGACGAGAAAAACGTCGGCCATCGACCATTTCCCGATTGCATTGATGAAATCAAAAATCGCCCCCGAAACTCGCGGACCGGCAAAGAGGGCGATGAAAAAAAGCACCGCTTTGGCGATGGGGATGCAGACGCTGAAAAGGAATATCAACGTGCCAGCGAGGTAGTTCTTGTTCTCAAAAAGAAAGCGCACTGTGACCGCGATGGTTTGCTTCTGCTCATACACCGTCGTCGTCCCGATGACTTCTGCGGCACCGGCAATTTTGGCTTTTGCCACCGCTCCGAGAACCAGTCCGATCGTCTGGCTCAATTGCTCGTCGTTCATCGGACCGAACTTTGCCGGGTTCATGTAGGGGCGAATTTGCGCAAGCTGCTCTTTCGGCATCTGCGCGGCGACCGTTCGCTCGACGAGCGCTGCCACACCGCCGGCATCGAGAACGCCGCGTATGGTGAGCGCGTTGATCGTGAGACCGGGATAGAGCAGCGCGAGCGTGATGAGAATCATTGCCGCCGCGATCCACTGTCGTTGTTTTTCGGACATGACTCTGGGTGTGCCTTGGACGCGAATAGGTCAAGGCTGGAGGACTTCTAAAGAGGTTTCTGGGAGTGGTGCTCGGGGGGGGACTTGAACCCCCACGCCTTACGGCATACGCCCCTCAAACGTACGTGTCTGCCATTTCACCACCCGAGCAATTGTTTCGGCGGGGCGGTGTAAGTATCAAACCCGCCCTATGACGCAAGTGCGTTTTCGAGTTCGACAGAAATATTTTCGGTCCCACTCTGTTGGACATGCTTCAAAATACCGTAATTTTTGCCGCACTGGCTACCGCAGGTCACGCGAATGTCGCGATTCCTACCGTGTCTCGACAGGTTGTATTGGTCACATCACAAGGCTGGAATACCTCAGAGGCAAACGTCCGCATTTTTTCGCGAACCAAGCGTGGGTGGGAGCAGACTGGCGCACCGATGGCGGCGCTGACCGGACGAAATGGGATGGCGTGGGGACTCGGGCTCCATGGTAAGGAAATAGGCGCACCCCGGAAGAAGGAAGGCGATGGCCGCGCCCCGGCAGGCGTCTTTAGCTTTGGCCCTGCGTTTTCGCGCGAGGCCGTCCGTCTGGGGGTGAAGTGCATCACCATCACTGCTTCACACGAGGCAATCGATGATCCGAAATCTCGCTACTACAATCAACTCGTCGATCTACGCACAGTCGCCGATCCGGATTGGAACACATCGGAGAAGCTCTTTGGTTCAGCGCACTACACCCTCGGCATTTGGGTGAACCATAATTCCCGGCGGATTCCCGGCGCGGGCTCCTGCATTTATTTGCACGAGTGGGTGGGCGAGCGCACCGGGACGGCGGGTTGCACTGTCCTGCGGATTGCGGACCTCAAGCGGACGCTGGGCACGCTGAAAGCCTCCGCGCAGCCCGTGCTCGTGCAACTTCCGGAGACCATCGCACGCGAGCGTTTGCCCGAGTTGTTTCGCAAATCATCGGCAGTTCAACACGACTCTGCCACGACGCCCTGAAGACATCGCTGCAACATGCCCCTGCGCCGCGTCTGCGAGTGGGAACTGTTCGCCGACCACCGGCACGAGCGCTCCGATTTCCAATCCAGCCTGAATTGCAGTAAACGCCTCCCTCGATTCCGCCGGTGACGCGTTAAAAAGCATGAGCCCGCGGATGTCGCATTCGCGCTGCATAGCGAGACGCGGATTGATTTCCACCGACCCGCGCGCTCCGACGATGACGATGCACCCGCCTCTCGCCACGACGCCCAAGTCCTTGCCGAGATTCACATTGGCAAGCATCTCGACCACAAGATCCACGCCACGCCCAGAGGTGGCCGCAACGACTCGATCGAGGTAATCCGCCTGCGTGTGGTCAAGCGCTTCGTCGGCCCCGCATTCGAGCAGCAATGCTCTGCCCCGCTCCGAGCCGCCCGTAGCAAATACGCGCATCCCTGCCGCTCGTGCCATTTGCACCGCAGCGATTCCCACTCCTCCCGTCGCGCCATGAATGAGGACAGTCTGCCCCGGCCTCCCCTGCCCTCGCTGAAACAGTGCGCGGTAGGCGGTGCAATACGCCGTCCCTATCGACGCACCTTGTTGAAAAGTAATGAGGTCCGGCAAAGAATGCACTTGGTCCGCAGTGCATCGAGTGAGCGCGGCATACGTGCCGTCGATACTCGCGCTCAGCCACACGCGATCTCCGATTTTGTGCGCGCTGTTCACTGACGCCCCAATCTCCCGAATCACCCCGGCGGCATCCAGCCCCGGAGTGTATGGCAGCTCGGGCAGGCGTGCGTAGATGCCACTGCGAATGTAAGTATCAACGGGGTTCACGCCCGCCGCATGGACTTCGATGAGAATCTGGTCCGGTGCCGGGATCAGGTCTGGAACTTCGGCGATTTGCAGAACTTCCGGCGCTCCAAAGGCGCTCACTCGAATGGCTTTCATCGACTACTTCCTCCGAAAAATGATAATGTGCTGCTGCGGGAGATCCTTCTTCGTTTCCACGAATTCCATTTCGGGATGAATCGCCATTTCTTTCTTCACCTGCGCCTCGCTCATTTTGTGGACTTCCTTGATCGGCACCGTCGGATCTTCCGCCCGAAACTCCACGAAGACTAGTCTCCCGCCTTTTTTCAGGCCCTCGATCATCTTGCGCGTCATCTCGTAGGGGACATCGAACTCGTGATACACATCGATCATGATCATCAAGTCGCAACTCGCGGCGGGAAGCTTCGGATCGGCCTCGGCACCTAGAATGGGCTTCACGTTTTTGATCTGCTTCAGCTTCATCTTGCGAACCATCAGGTCCAGCATCTCCTGCTGAATATCCACACCATAGACTACGCCCTCGGGCGCGACCTTCTTGGCCATCCGCTCAGCGAAATAGCCGGTGCCGCAGCCGATGTCGGCGACGTTCTCGCCGGGCTTCAGATTGAGAGCCTCCAGCAAAAGATCCGTGCGCTCTTCCTGCTCGCGCTCGGGGCGCTCCAGCCACCCTGCCGCTTGATGCCCCATGACGTGCGCAATTTCACGCCCTAGGAAAAACTTCCCGATTCCATTGCGGTCATGCACCACCCGCTTCTCATATAGCGGGTCCGGCGGGCGTGGCGATTCATCTGCAAAACCGACGACGGCAAAGAGGAGTAAAGCGAAAAGGCGAAACATAGCTCCTCCATCAACACAGAAATCGCCCCGCTGGGTAGCCGAAAGTCACTAGTGTCTCACCCGGCCCTGAAAGGATGGCGACCATCCACGCGTTGAAAGATGTGACTTGTGACTTGTTAGAAGTGACTTTTCGCAAGCGCCAAGAGAGCCCGCTTGCGACAAGTCACATCTCACCAGTTACACAAGTCACCTCTCGAGAAGCACCGTTCGCTACAATCAAATCAAGACGGTTCGACCACTCA
>JAYSTZ010000969.1:0-12971 GCA_043719365.1 Verrucomicrobiaceae bacterium
TCATTCGGCAGCGACGGCACGCAGACGTAAGGCGGCAGATTTTTGCGCGGCCCGAACTCATGCGATATCACCGACCCGAATGACGGATACGACAACGCCGGACTTGGCCGGTAGCCCGTGAACATATTGTGGGTCCCGCGTTCATGCGCCGCCTCGCCATGCGTCATCGAGCGGCAGACCGTGATTTTATCCGCAATCTGCGCCGTCTTCGCGAGGTTTTGCGAAAAGAGCATCCCGTCCACTTTGGTCGGGATCGACCCCAGCGGCCCGCGATACTCCACCGGCGCAAACGGCTTCGGGTCCCACGACTCCTGATGCGCCATGCCGCCCGGCAGGAAGATATGAATAATGCTCTTCGCCGGCCCTTCTTTCGACTCAAAGAACTTCGCCTCGCCGCGCGCCTTCATGCGGAAGAAGTCCCCCAACGTCAGCCCCAGCCCAGCGACCATGCCGACCTGCAAAAAGCTGCGCCGCCCCATTCCTTTCGGACGGAGAAAGTGCATCGGGTCATCGTTCCAGGTGCCGGTGATTTTTGATTGATCGTTGGTGTTCATTTTTAATGTGTGCGTTGCGCGATTGCGTGAGTTCTGTCCCGTAAAGGCTCTGACTTAGAGTCCAGACTGTTTTCCCTGTTAGAAGATTAAAAAAGTGTGCACGAACTCCAGTGCTTGAAAAAAGCACATTTTTTGTGCGTTTGGAAGCCAATTCAAAGTTTGGAAGGGAATTGGGGTGTGATTAAATGTGGAATGCTGCTTGTAGTAGGAGAGGCATCCTGCCTTTCGGGGTGGGATGGTGCTTCCAGCCCGTCCAGAGCGACAAGCAGGAGCCTCTGCGGTGGCCTTTGCGAAGGGAAGAGGGGAAACTGGACAGGCTGGAAGCCTATCCCACGCCGACAGCCTAGAAGGCTGTCCTACTACCGTAGCGCGTCGCGCTTCCATTCCACGTTTAATCACACCCAGGGAATTGCGAGTGGGGATGCGGCAGGCGCGGCAGAGATTTCACCGCGAGGGTTTTCAATTTGATTGAGGGATTTCGCGGGAAGCCGCATTCAGATGGCGTGAATAGAAACAAATGAATGTCGAACACATCAGCGCACTTTTTGCCGGAAACTTTGCTCAATTTGGTGAGCTCGGCGCGAGTCTGAGCATTTGGAGGGACGGTGTGGAAGTCGTGTCGCTTGCGGGTGGTTGGTGCGACCGGGAGCAGACGCGACCGTGGACCGCGCAGACACCGGTGCTCGTATGGAGCGCGACGAAAGGTCCGGCTGCGGCTTGCGTGCTTCACGCCATGCAGGAGCACGGGCTGCATTTAGATACGCGGGTCGCGGAGATTTGGCCGGAGTTTGCGGCGGCGGGGAAAGGTGATATTACATTTGGGCAGGCGCTGTCGCATCAGGCGGGCGTGCCGGTGTTGGACCGTCATGCCTCGGTTTATGATCACGCGGCGGTGGCGGCTGCGATTGCGGCGCAGGAGGTTCATTGGGAGCGCGGTGCAGGGCATGGATACGGGCCGCGTGTGTTTGGTTTTCTGCTTGATGAATTGGTCCGGCGGATCACGGGTCGTGAGCTTGGGGAATACTGGCGGGCGGTTTTTGCGGAGCCTCTCGGGCTCGATTTCTGGATGGGAATCCCCGACTCAATGCAGGGCAGCGTCGCGAGTGTTTTCCCCGCGAAGAGCGCTCCGCCCAATGACCGGTTTTACACTGCATTTGCCACGCCGGGATCGTTCACCATCCGCGCTTTCGGCTCGCCAAAAGGGCTGCACGGAGTCGCCACGCTAAACACGGCGGAGGCCCGTGCGGCATCGTTTCCAGGATTTGGCGGAATCGGCACGGCGCACGCGCTCGGGAAATTTTATGCGATGCTCGCAAATGGCGGCTTGCTAGATGGTCTGCGGTTTTTTGAGCCGTGGACGCTGGACCGGATGACGACGACGCTCACGCAAGGTGATGACCGTGTTTTATGCATGGAGACGGCATTTTCCGCAGGCTTCATGCGCGACCCTGTCGGGGCGGACGGGAAAAAAGTGCGGCAGCATTTTGGGCCGTCGCTCCGCGCATTCGGGCACCCGGGTGCCGGCGGGAGCATGGCGTTTGCCGACCCGGAAAAACACATCGCATTCGCCTACGTCATGAATCAGATGGAGCCGGGAGTGCTTCCGGGGCCGAAGTCTTTGCGCCTCGTGGATGCCGTGTTCGGGCAATCGTAGTCTATTTGTTTTCAGCGCCCTTGCGCGGCGCGCTTTCGCCATGCTACATCGCTGCCGTTGCGTTACCTAAAAGCATCCATCATCTGCGGCGTTCTCGCCTTTCTCCTCTCTGCGGGGCTCTTCGAGCTCGGCGCTTTTCGCGGGCTGGATGCAGGGCTCGCAATTTTCATTGAGCAGCCCTCGCCGCCGACCGTGGAGCGCTTTCTTCAATATGTGCTGATGCTTCTTGCGAGTCTGGGTGTCGCGTGGACGACCATCGACATTGGCCGGATTTCGCTGAAGTGCGTGGTGGCGCTCGTCGCCCTTGCGGAGTGTGCGACGATGAGCTGGGTGGCCGATATGTTCGACGCATATTTCAGTCCGTTTGGACCGATGTGCGCGATCGTTTCCTCATTCGTATTCGGGTTCATTTACTCACAGTCGCCTCCAGGGCGTCGGAAGCAGGAAATCTATCAACTCCTGGGCGACCGTGTTTCTGCTTCGACGTTTAATGCACTGCTCGATTGCGACGTTCCGCTAAAATTTGAGGGCGAAGAGCGGGACGCGAGCGTGATGGTGTGCGAGGTGTTTAATCACGAGCATCTCGTCGGCACGATGCGCATCAGTGATTACGTCGCGATGATGAACTCGTTTCTCCGCAATTCCGCCGATTTGCTCGTGGAAAAAGGCGGGTATCTCGACGAGTGCGACGGCGAGACATTGCGCGTGGTTTTTGGCGCGCCGCTGCCGGATGCTGCGCATTCTTTGCGGGCCTGCGAAGCGGCTCTGGCGCTTGCGGAGAGGCTCGATGCGGTGAATCAGGAGTGTCATCAGGTTTGGGGGCGGATGTTCGACTACCGCATCGGCATTAACTCCGGGGATATGATCATGGCGGCCTATGGTTCGGGGCGAATGGGCACGTTTAGCGTTTCGGGCGAGCCTGTGGAGTTTGCCCGGCGGCTATGTGTTGCGAACACGCTTTACGGTTCGCGAATTTTGGTGGGTGCTTCGACTTTCAATGCTGCCGAAGGCGCGGTGGAGGTGCGGCCTATGGAGTTGATCCAACGCTTCGATGATCCATTGCAACGAGAGGAAGTGTATGAGCTTCTTGGGCTGACCGGCGGGTTGTCGGAGTCGGAATTGCTGCGGCGCGAGCATTTTTGGAAAGGCGTCATTTTTTACCGCGGGCAACGCTGGGCCGAGGCGCTCGTGCAGTTTGCATCGGCCCGCGAAATCTCGGGCAGTGATGGCCCGAGTGAGTTCTATATCCGTCGCATCGAGCAATTGCGCGCGGGTGTCCCGCTGCTCGACTGGAACCGATCACGGCTGTGAAGACAACGCATTATCCATTGCCCATCCGCGTTCTGGTCGGAGAGCTGAAACGGCTTCCCGGCATCGGTCCACGCAGTGCCGAGCGAATCGCGCTGTGGATGGTGCAAAGCCGCGATGCCCGGGCCGTGGATGTGGCCGCCGCGATCGCGGCGGTGAGCGAACGCATCCGGCCATGCAATTGCTGCGGATTTTTTACCGAGGCCGAGCTTTGTGAATTCTGCGCAGATGACACGCGGGACCGCTCGGTGCTTTGCGTCGTCGAGCAGCCGACCGACGTGCTTCCGCTCGAAAAAACGGGTCGTTTTCGTGGACGTTATCACGCGCTCGGCGGTCGAATTTCGCCGCTGGAGCATATCGGGCCCGAGCATTTGCGGATAGCGGAACTCATCGCGCGGGTGAGGGAGGAGCCGCCGCAGGAGATTATTTTCGCGCTCGGTTCCGACGTAGAAGGGGAGGCGACTGCTAATTATATCGCAGGACTTCTACGGGAGTTTTCCGTGAACGTGACGCGCCTCGCTCAAGGCCTTCCTGCCGGCGGCGGGCTTGAGTATGCGGATGAGTTGACGCTGAGTCGCGCGCTCTCGGGGCGGACGAAAGTGTAGGCTTGGGGGCGTTGGTTAAAGCGGGAGCTTGAGCTGCTCCATCCACTCCTCGGTGAGTGAGGATACGCCGACGCCAAGGAGCCGCAGCGGGCGCTTTACGAGCTTGTCGCGCGCGAGCAGCCAGCAGGTTGTCCGGTAGATTTGCGCGGCGTCGGTGAGGGGCTCTTCCAGGGTGACCTGCCGGGTGAGCGTGGTGAAGTCTCCGTAGCGCACTTTCACTTGCACGGTGTAAGCGGCGAGGCGGCGCTTTTCGAGCTTTGCGGCGATTTCGTCGGCTTGCTCGTGGAGGCATGCGCGCAGGATTGCGCGGTCGGCGGTGTCGTCCAGGAATGTGTTTTCGCTGCTGATGCTTTTGATGTCGTCTCCGAGATCTAAAGGGCGCGCATCTTCGCCGATCGCAAAGCGCTTTAGCTCGCCGGCCCACGAGCCGACTTGTGCGCGGAGGTCGCCGCGGTACGTCTGAAGGTCGCCGATTGTGTGGATGCCGACGCCCGCCAGCGCTTGTTCCGTGACTTTCCCGACTCCGTGCAGTGAACGCACCGGCAGCGGGCGCAGGAAATCGGCTTTTCCGTTTTCGTGAATGACGGTGAGTCCGTCGGGCTTTTGGTAATCGCTCGCCAGTTTTGCCAGTAGCTTGTTCGGCGCAATGCCGATGGTCGCGGTGAGTTCCCGTTGCTCGCGGATAGTGCGGCGAATTTCCGTGGCGATGGGGATTGCTGCATCGAGGCTTGCGTCGTGGCTCTCGCGCTGACACTGGGCGGTGAAATCGGCATAGGCTTCATCCACGGACACCTGCTGGACGAGTTCTCCGGCGAAGGAGTGAACGATTTCCATGACGGCGCGCGACTCCTCCCGATAGGCGTCCATTCGAGGGCGCACGAATTGTCCGTTCGGGCACAATCGCCCGGCGGTAACGCTCGCCATCGCCGAGCGAACGCCAAATTTCCGTGCTTCGTAGCTGGCGGCGCAGACCACTCCGCGACGGTCCGGCGGCGAGCCGACGATGACTGGCAGTCCTCGCAACCGCGGGTCATCGCGCTGCTCCACGGATGCAAAGAACGCATCCATATCGAGGTGCAGGATGACGCGATACACGGCTGCTATTTTGGTCGCTCAAAAATGCGGTGAATGACCCCGGCGAGATAGCCCGCTGCGACCGCAGATAGTAGCGCAACCGCCGGACTCCGCCCGCACGAACGCACCCATTTGCCGACCAGTTCGCGGGTCATTTGCGGCGATGTTCGACTTCCTCGAAGAGCTTCACCACGCCGAGAAGAAGGAGCGCCGGACGCAGCAGCGCGAGCAAAAGGCTCAGCGTAGCGCCGACGACGCGGCCCACTGGAAAAATGGTGAGGAAGATGCCGACGAAGAACGCCCACACCACGGAGTTCACCGGACGTTTTTGGACACCGGATGCGGTGCGCTCCGCGAAATCCCGGAGCGGCTGCTTCGTTGCTGCGGACTGGTTTGGTTGGGTCGGCTCGGACATGTCTCCATTTAAAGCGGTTTCAGGCCCGGGGTCAACGCCGTGCTTGCAGCGAAGCGACAATTCCCGCCAATGTCTGCGCTTCATGTCCACCAATCGAATCGATCAAAAGTTTGCACAACTCCGCTCAGAATCCCGCGCGGGATTTATCGCCTACATTTGCGGAGGCGACCCGACCCTTGCCGCAACACGCGAGCTTGTTTGGGCGTTGGAAGAGGCGGGCGTGGATCTGATCGAAATTGGCGTGCCGTTCAGCGATCCGCTTGCGGATGGAGTGGTGAACCAGCTCGCTTCCGCCCGCGCACTGGTCGCTGGTGCGAGTGTGAATGGACTTTTCCAGTGCATCCGTGACATTCGCGAAAAGAGCCAGATTCCCATCGTGCTCTACACCTACATGAACCCCGTTTACCGGCATGGATTCGACTCATTTCTTGCCGACGCGGAAGCCGCCGGAGCGGATGGCATCCTTTTCCTAGACCTCCCGCCGGACGAAGATGAGGCGTCACCGGAGCTCCGGATGCACGGTCCTCTCAAGCGAATCCGCCTGATTGCCCCGACCACGCCGCCTTCGCGCATTGCCTACCTGACGAAAGACGCCGGTGGATTCATCTATTACGTGAGCCGCACCGGCGTGACTGGGGAGCGCTCCGATGTTGCATCCGACATGGCGGCGCAGGTCGCGGTGATCAAAAAGACCACGACTCTTCCGGTTGCAGTGGGCTTTGGCGTCGGAAGTCCCGAGCAGGTGAAAGCAATCGCAGCCGTTGCGGATGCGGTGATCGTCGGCAGCGCGATCGTAAAGCGAATCGCTGAATTCGGTGCCGACCCCGACCTTGTTCGCAAGGTTGCCGACTTCGTCCGTCCGCTCGCACAAGCCACACGCAAATAATCACCATGAAAATGCTCGTCCTGCTCCTCGCCGCTGTAATGTCCGCATCCGCTGCGGAACATGTGTCCAAAAAGCCCGCTGCAAAGCCGAAGCCCAAGCCCGGAGCGCCGGGGAAAAAGCCGGCACCGAAACCGAAACCGCAGCCATCCATCGGCGATCTTGCGCTCGCCGAAGCGAAGAAAGCTGACGAGAACCATGACGGAAGAATCACCGGCACTGAAGTCTCCAAGTTGCGCGGGATGTTTTCCGCCAACCCGAAGAGCTGGCTCTATATCTACGACGACAACGGCAACAAGATGCTGGACGATCAGGAAATCGGCGAAATCAAATGGAGCGCCACTCCGCCGCCCGCCGCACCGGCAAAGCCCAAGTCGAAGGGCAAGCAGTCGCCAAAGAAGAAGTAGGGGATGCGAATTTCATCGCGCAGAAAAACACGACGAGTGGGCGTGTCAGGATTCGACAGACGTTTGGAGTTTAATTTTCTATGAAGAACTCTGGAGGGAAGGTCTTTTCTGCATTTGGCTTCACGCAGTTGATTATGCTCGTGGCGGTCAGCGTCGCTCTTGTCCTTGCTTACAATCCGTGGCGTTGGGGCAATGTGCGCGATGACTTGATGCGGAGTTTCCCCGCCATCGACATCATTGACGGTGCAACTCTGGAGCGCTGGATTCAGCAGGTGCGCAACGAGGACACCCGCCGCAAGCCGCGCTTGATCGATGTTCGGAGTGACGCGGAGTTCGCTGTAAGCCATTTGGTTGGTGCACAGCACATTTCCGCGGGAGCGAGCATTACGGAAATCGGACAGTTGATAAAGCTCGACCCCTCCGAGGCCGAGTCGCGCCCGCCGGTCGTGGTATATTGCGCCGTGGGCTATGCTTCGTCGGAATTTGTGGATCGGCTGAAGCGTTTGGGAATCGTGCGGGTGCAGATGCTCGATGGCGGGATTTTTCGTTGGGCGAACGATTCGCGTCCATTGGCCGGCGCGAACGGTGCGGCTGTAAATAAAGTTCATCCCGGGAATTATCCTTACTCGGGGTTGTTGAACCGGGCGCGGCGTGCTCCCGTAAAATAGCGTGAAACTCCGTGCTCCAGCCAAGGTGAATCTCAGCTTGCGGGTCATCCGCAGGCGGGACGACGGCTTTCACGAGATCGAGTCGCTCATGGTCCCGCTATCGCTTTGCGATACGCTGGAGTTCACCCGCCGCGAAGAAGGCGGGCTGAATTTTTCGTGCAGCGATTCGTCACTCCCGAGCGGGCCGGATAATCTTGTGGTGCGTGCCGTCGGTGAGTTTTGCCGGCATACGAATCTCGCGGTGAATCTCGCGATTCATCTCGAGAAAAAAATCCCGCACGGAGCCGGTCTGGGCGGTGGCAGCAGTGATGCGGCGACGACTTTGCTCGCGCTGGATCGGATGTATGAGACGAGGCTGCCGCTTTCCGAACTGGCGACGCTCGCGGCGGGAATCGGCAGCGATGTTCCGTTCTTCATTTGCGAAAGCGCCGCGTGGTGTCGGGGTAGGGGCGAGGACGTATCGCCGTGTGATTTCAGTGAAAAGTTGCGGCTCGTATTGTTGAAGCCCTCCTTCGGAGTTCCGACGCCGTGGGCCTATCGCCAATGGCTGGACTCGCAGGAAATCCCCGGTATTCCATACGGCCCGCAGTCGTTCGGATGGGGCGAGATTGTGAACGATTTGGAGAGGCCTGTTTTTCAAAAATACATCCAGCTCGCAGAGATGAAGCGCTGGCTGTTGGAGCAGCCGGAAGTCGCGGGTGCCATCATGTCCGGCAGCGGTAGCACGATGCTGGCGGTGCTGCGGGAAACATTTAATGGAGCGACGCTGATTGATAAAGCGAGAGCGCAATTCGGTCCGCATCTTTGGGCGGCAGCCGTGGAGACTTTGTGAAAACGCTCGCGCTGTTTCTGGCATCAATCTGCGCCGCCGTTGCGGCGGGTGTGGACCTTGGCCGGGATGTGCAGCCGAGTCTTGCCGCGATTCGCGCCAAAATCAGCGCGGCAGAGAAGCTGGTCGAGGATGCGCGGACGGTTGCTATTGCTGACTTTGTGGTGTGGTCCGACAAACTTCCCGAAGGTCCGAATGAACTCAAACCCGCAGGTGCGATCGCGGAGTTTGCTTTCGAAGACCTCGCGCAGAAACAAATGGTCGCGATGGAAAGTCCCGTGCTCGTGGATGGGCCTCGTGGCAAAGCACTCGCGCTCGATGGCGGGAACGGCGTCAGTTTCCCCGGCCTCGGGCACTTCACCCGGAGCGATCCATTCACGTTTTCGCTGTGGCTGAAAATGCCCGAGGTCACTGAGCGTGCGGTCGTATTTCATCACAGCAAGGCACCGGTGGAAGGCGGTGGTCGCGGCTACGAATTGCTGCTGGAGCGCGGGATGGTCGCCTTCGGGATGCATCATCAATGGCCGGATAACGCAGCGAAAGTGGTGGCGCAGGCTCCCCTCATTGCGGGGCGATGGACTCATGTTGCGGTGACTTATGATGGCTCCAGCCGAGCCCTAGGAATACGCATTTTCGTCGATGGCGTCCCGGCCGCGTCGGACGTGGTTCGTGATGGGTTGCGGAAAGACATTTCTTACGGCGGTGCCGAGCCTGACCTTGCAATCGGATATCGCTTCCGCGACGCCGGGTTCAAAGGTGGGCAGGTGGATGATTTTCACATTTATGGGCGCTCGCTTGCATCGATCGAAATCGCATCACTCGCCGGGCTGGATCATTTTACCAAGGCTGTGCAGTCGATTCCCGAACTGGCTCCAGCGCAGCGTCAGGCGCTCACCGAATACTATATCGCCACGGCCCACCAACCTTCAGTGGAAGCGCGTGAAGCGTTGAAAACTGCGCGGGACGAAGAGCGGAAATTCGTCAGCGACATTCCCTAAACGATGGCGATGCGCGGAATAGCCGCGCCTAAGAATTCCGGTGTTCTCACCCGCGGCGCATTCGGCACCGTCAGCGTTTAGGACCTGCCTCTTTTACGATTTTGGGAAAAGCGCTGTTAAACAGCGACGGAGCGATGATGCGCCGGAAGATTCACGGCGATGGTTGTTTTTCGGATGGCGTTTTGCGGGACGAAACAGTGTCTTTCCCGTTTTACGGGGATTTCCACATTACAAAATTGCCACAGGGAGCCTATTCGCGGTATAAGATGACTACACAGCGAAGGAAGTTTTAATCTGTTGAACGCACGCATCAGAGAGATCTGATGCACATCAATTCCAATATGCAAATTTTGATCAAATCGCACTTGCGATATTGGTACAAATACGCGATATGGAAATTCTAATGATCACAAACGACCGAATCAACCTATACAAAGAAGCAATGACCCTCGAAGAAAAGCGGTCCCTACTCCAGGGGCAGATCGATGGCATCCTCTCCCGGCTTTCTGAGATCAAATCCGAACTATTCGACGACGACGGCTTTGCCCGCACCGCTAGCATTGGCGGGGCAGTGGAGCGTACATCAACGGGCCGCTCACAGCGCGGAGCATTGAAAACGCAGATCCTTCGCGCACTCACGGCTGCCGGCAGTTCCGGGGTGAAGGTGAAGGAACTCGCCGCCACTCTTGGTGTGAAGCCCGCGAATATCCATTCGTGGTTTCAGACCTCCGGCAAGCGCGTCTCAGCTATCAAAAAAATCGGAGAAGCACGCTACCGCCTCGAAGGCGCTGTTGCGCAGTCGGACCTCGATGGACCCGCACCCCAGGCAAAATCACGCGCACTCAAGAAAGGCGGCGGACGCAAGCGCAGCACACGCCCGCTGAGCGGACGCGGAGAACTCGCAGCCCGTATCGTTCAGGCTCTCAACGAGGCCGGGCCTGAAGGCATCACTGTGCGGGACTTGGCGACTAAACTCGAAGTGAAAAAATACAAAAACCTCTTCATCTGGTTCTCTACGACCGGAAAGAAGAACAAGGCGATCAAGAAAGTCGGCAAGGCACGCTACGCCATCACGGCATAAACCGGTAGTTTCCTACATAGGACTCCTTAAACAATAATTGAACCGCCCGCAGGTCTCCGCCTGCGGGCGGTTTTTTTTCCGGCGGGCATTGCGACCGGAAATTGTGGGGTTCTGCGGACGCCGGTGGAGTGGGGTTTATAAAATGTGACAACTTTTCGTCTTTTTCCCTCGCATCCTGGGGATGGCTTCCGCTACCCATTGCGACGTAATGATTCGACGCGAATATCTTATCGTCGGGGCGGGTGCCGCCGGAATGGCTGCATGTGAAGCCATCCGCGCGCTCGATAAAAAGGGCAGCATCATGGTTGTCAGCGCCGAGCCTCATATCGGCGTGCGCCGACCTGAACTCCTCCCTGCAATGCTCGGTGCAAAAGTTCCCCCTACCGAGAAACTCTCCACCCACGACGCCGCTTGGTTTACCAAGAACAAGATCGATCTCCGTCTGAATACGATGATCACCCAGTTCTCGCTGGAGCAGCGGGCTGCGGTTCTGGCCACCGGGCAGGCTGTGACTTTCGGGAAAGCATTGCTGGCGACGGGAAGTCGGGCGCGCAGGCCTGAGGTCGCGGGGAACAAGCTTGGGAACATTTTCTTTCTGCGGTACGCGAGAGATTTAATCGGCTTCAGAGAGGTTCTGGAACTTGAGAAAAATTGCGTCGTCATCGGCGGTGGATTCGTGGCCGCGGAGACAACTGCGCTTTTGAGGAAGCTCAAGGTGAATGTGACGTTGATGTCCCGCTCCGCGAATATCTGGAGCCGGTACCTCGACCCTGAAACTGCGGCATGGCTGACGAAGTACTACGCGGCGAACGGCGTGAAGCTGATGCTCAACCAACACTTGAACGGCTTCGAGGGGCGAACTTACCTTCAGAGAATTCAGACCAAGAGCGGCGACCGAATCGACACCAACCTCGCCATCTGCGCCATGGGAGCAGAGCCAAATCTGCAACTCGTTGCTGCTTCTCCATTGTGGTCGCAGAATGGGTGCCCTGTCACGGAGCGTCTTGAGAGCGACGAGATGGGGATCTTCGCTGCGGGTGATATCGCACTTTACCCCAACGGGCACATGGGAGGGATGCGCCGCGAAGAGCACTGGGACGCAGCCCTGGCGATGGGTAAGACGGCAGGCCACAACATGGCTGCGAAGAAGATGGTGAGCTTCTCCTACATCCCGTGGCATCAGAGCAAAGTGTTCGATCTCCAGTTTGATTTCGTGGGCGATTTCACGCGTCCGCCGACCCGCGTGGAGTTGGAAGGGGACCGCGACAAGAAGCACAAATTCTCCTTGAAGTGCTATCAGCTCAACAAACTGACGGGCTACGTCTTTTGCAACGAAGATCCTAAGAAGGTGCAGAAGGCGCGGGCCGAGTTTCCGAAGGTGAAGTAGCACGTCACGGGGCGCAAAAGCGACTCGGAACACTGCGGACGCGATTGAGTTTTGACACTCACGACTGCGGTCCATAGGCTGGCGGCTGATTTTTCCTGAATGGCTTCAATTTCTCCAATCACCCGGCAGTCGATGGGTAAGACATTTCTCGGTGCCGCGCTTGCGCTTGGCATCGTTGGTGTCGCGCAGTTTACTGCGGTCGGCGTGTCGTTTTATCGCTCGATGCAGGCGGCGAATGGTGGACGGATCGTGCCCGATCGAATCAACATTGAGCAGCTAATCGCGGAGAGTCCGCCGCCGCGCGATGAGGAGCTTTCCATCCAGAACCCTCTCGACGAGCCTGCGGGGCCCGAGATGCCGCCGAAGCCGCAACCGGTGCCCGCTTCGGGAAGTCAGTCCGGAACGCCGGCCCCGAATGAGCCGCCGCCCGCGGAGCCTGTGCCAACGCCGCCGCAAGCACCGCCGAGACCCACTCCGGTGCCTCTCACCGCTTTCACCCCCAAGGTCGATCCTCGAATGATGGAGCTCGTCGAGCAGGGGAAACTCCTGCGAAACTCCGGCGACACCGCGGGCGCGTTGGTTAAGTTACGGGAGGCTGGGGCAATGGCTCCGGATAACCCTCTTCCGCTCGCGGAAATGGCCTACACGTATGAGAAGATGTCCCTGCCGGACAAGGCCGCAGTGGAATGGCGGCGGATTCTTCAAATGGGCGAAAAGGCGGGATTTTATTACTCGGCAGCCAAGTCGAAATTGGACATCGCGGTTTCGGCCGCGCGTGCATCTTACGGCGGTACGGGCGTTGTTGGCACAGGTGGCGGGGATTTTCAAAACGGGAAATCAATGATGCTGGGCCGGATCACCGTTGCAGACGAAACCGGTGCGCCGGGCAAGCGCTTCACGCTTTCGATTCCGATCTTTGCCAGGGCAGGTGCCGTGACGAATCCGAGGCAGGAAGTGGTGACGCAAGTGCGCTTTTACGATCAGATTAATGGGAAGGAAGTCGTCCCGACCAATGCAAACGTCGCCTACCGTTTCGCTTCGCCGCCTGCGGACTGGGCGGATGGCGGAACGGAGACGCTGGAGGTGGATTACAACCAGCCTCTCGTTG
>JAYSTZ010000970.1:0-5050 GCA_043719365.1 Verrucomicrobiaceae bacterium
TAAAAGTGGAATCGAGAGCGGACGGATGGAGGGCCGAAGGTCCGCAAATGTAATAGCCCAGGGAAAGCGAGGAACGAGCGCAGCCCTGGGTCATAGAGCAAAGCGATAGATGAGCCCTGAAAGGGCGTAATATAACGGGGAGCACGCTGTAGTGTCGCCCTTTCAGGGCTGCATCCCTCATCCATCCAAACCCAGGGCTGCGCTCGTTCCTCGCTGACCCTGGGCTATTACATTTGCGGACCTTCGGCCCTCCAGTTCATCCGCCTTCACCCACTTTTAATCACACCCTGATTGATAAGCCGGGCCCAAGACAGGCGTCGTGCGGCGCATTGGTTTGCGTCGGGCAGTCCTCATTTTCGTTGCGGAACTTCCTTCTCAAATATGTGGGAGGCGTGGGCTACTTCAGCGTGCCGACTTTGACGGTGACCATCTTTGCGGGGTCGAGGTGCGTTTGGATGGCACCGTTGACTTGCTCCAGCGTGAGGGCGCGGATTTTAGCGGGGAATTCGTCGAGCCATGAGAGGGGGAAACCGCGCTCGACGCAGTGGAGGAGTTGCTCGGCGAGGCCCTCGGTGGTTTCCAGCTCGACGGCGAATTGACCGGCGGCGGCGCTCTTGCGGTAGGCGAGTTCGTCGGCGGTGAGGCCGGCTTTGTGCCATGCGGAAATCTCGCGCATGGAGCTGGTGATTCCTTGTTCGAGGAGAGCAGGGGAGAAGGTGGCTTTCACGAGCCATGCGCCGTCTGAGAATGTGTCGCCTGCGGTGCTGGCGCCGATGCCGTAGGTGAGGCCTTCGCGGTCGCGGACGGTGCCGACGAGGCGGCTGGTGAAGCCTTTTCCCAGCACGTCGGTGGCGAGTCGGAGCGCGAGCCAGTCGGGGTCGGCGACACGGAGGCCATTGGGCTGTCCGATGAGGACGGAGACGCTGGATTTGTCGGGGAGGTTGACGAGTTTTTCCCCGGCGGTGGCGACGGCTTTTTCGATGGCGGGGCGCTTGGGCTGCATGGAGGTCCACCCGGCGAAGTGCTTGGCGAGGCTCTGTTTTACGATGGCTGCATCGGCGTCGCCGACGATGACGAGGTGGAGGCCGGTGGTGCTGTAGTTGGCGGTATGGAAGGCTTTGACTTCGGTGAGCTTCGCGGTGGTGATGGCGGTGATTTGGTCGGCGATGCTGTCGCGGCGATTGGGGTGGCCGGCGGGAAATGCGGCTTGGGAAAATGCGACGGCGGCTTGCTGGGTGGTGTCTTCCAGGGTCATCTGGAGTTCGCTGGCGAATTGCTTTTTGAGCTTCTCAAACTCGGCAGGACGGAATGCGGGATGGCGCAGTTGCTCGACGAGGAGTTCGAGGACGAGCGGGAGGTCTTTGCTGATGCACTTGCCGGTGAACTCGACGGTGTCGTTGTTGGCGTGGAAATCCATGTGGGCGCCGGCTTTTTCGAGCAACTCGGCGATTTCAAACTCGCCGCGTTTGGTAGTGCCGAGGTCGAGCATCCCGGCTGCGAGGACGGCGAGTGTGCGGTTCGTCGCGGCGCTTTCGCCCGCGGGGAGGCTGCCGTGGAAGGTGACGATGTCTTTTACGCCGGTCTTGCAAACGAGCACGTCGGCCCCGGCGATGTTCTCGCGTGCGACTTGTGCGGCGAGGTTTGTGGATGCGGGTGCGTCGAGTTCCTTTTCCGGCGGCTTGGGTGGGAGGACTTCTTTTTGCGCGAACTTCTCTTCGACGGGCGCAGGCGCGGCTTCGTCGTCGGATTTGTCTTCGCCCGGCTCGAACCAGCCGACGACGCTGCGTTTATCGAGGAAGTATTTCTTTGCCACGCGCTGGACGTCGGCGGGGGTGACGGCGCGGAATTTGTCGTCGAGCGTGGTGAAAAGTGTCCAGTCACCGCAGGCGATGCATTCGTTGATCATGGAGGCGAGGGCGAATGTGCCGTCGCGCTCGAAGGCTCGCTCGGCCAGCAATCCGGCGACGGCGTTTTGGACTTCGGATGCGGTGACGCCGTCCTTCTTTACTGCGGCGATGGCGGTGGCGATGCGCTTTTCTACGTCGGCGTGTTTTGCGCCGTCAGCGAGTTCGGCGGTGATGGTGTGGAGCGAGGGGTCGCGATTAAAACCGGACGATGCGCTGACTTCGGTGGTGAGATTTTTGTCGGTGAGGATGCGGTAGAGGCGGCTGGTTTTGCCCGATGCGAGGACGGCTCCGAGGACTTCGACGGCGGGCCATTCGGCGTCGGTGGCGCGGCAGATTTTGTGGGCGATGGAGACGACGCCGAGCTCGCCCGCGCGGCGGATGCCGACGCGGCGCTGGGCGGTCTGCTCGGGCTCTTCAGTATAGACCTCTGGGAATGGGTGCGGGGCTTTGGGGATGACGCCGTATTTCTCCCGGATGAGCGCGAGCGCTGCGCCGGGCTCGAAGTCGCCTATGAGCGTGGCGGTGGCGTTGTTGGGCCAATAGAAGGTGTCGTAAAACGCGCGGAGCTTCGCGATGGGCACACGCTCGATGTCGCTGCGCCAGCCGATCGTGTCGTGGTGATACGGGTGGGCCATGAACGCCGAAGCCCACAACTCCTTTTCCAAAGCGCTGCGTGGGTCGTTTTCTCCGCGCTCAAATTCGTTCCGAACGACGGTCATCTCGGGCCTGCGATCTTCCTCGGTGAGCGTGAGATTGCGCATCCGGTCGGCTTCGACTTCTACGAGGAGCGGGAGGGCGTTGGACGGGACGGTGGCGAAGTAGTTCGTGCGGTCGAGCCAGGTGGTGGCGTTGGTTTCCGCGCCGACGCGTTCGAGCAGTTGGTCGAAGCCGGTGCCGATACTGCGGTTGTATTTTTCCGTGCCTTTAAACATGAGGTGCTCGAGCAAATGCGTCGCGCCCGTGGTGCCGGTGACTTCATTGCGCGAGCCGACGTGATACGTGATCATGAAGGTGACGACCGGGACGGATTTCTGCGGGAGCAGAAGGACGCGGAGGCCGTTGGAATCGAAGGTGTATTCGTCGATTCCCCCGACGGTGCGGACGTGGGAAAAACCGTCGGCTTTAATGGGTTCGGCGATGAGTGCGGCAGTGGACATGGCAAGGATGGAGACGATGAGTTTCATGGAAGTGGTGCCGGCTTTAGATTTCTTCGATAAATGCCAGCAGCGCAGCGGCATCTCGTGCGCCGTGTGCAACTCGGAGAATCTGCACTCGGCCCTCAGCGATTCGGTAATAGACGACGTATTGCCCGATTGAAAATGAGCGCACCGAGACCTTCAACTCCAGTCGGCGCCGACCTGCTTCGGGGTGCGTCCCCAGCATCTCAAATACTTCGAGGGCGCGGATGAGAAACTCTCGTCCGGTCTTCGCGGAACGCCGCGCGAAATAGTCTTCAATTTCCTCAAGGTCGCAGTGGGCGCGTTGAGTAAGTTCGTAGGGGCTCATTCGGCACTCGCCACTCGGGCAGTCGCTTTAGCAATCAGCGCAGCCATGGCTGAGGGGCCATCCATCAGGCGTCCTTGAACCGCATCCCGCCAGCCGACCTCAATGTCTTCGCGTAGCTCGCTCAATGCGCGCTCTCTCTCTTCCTTTGCTTCCAGAAGCTTGAATGCCTCCGCTGCAACATGCTCGGGACTGATGTATCCGCCGCGTGAAAGCCGGTCCGCAACGAGGGATTCCTGTTTCGTGGTGAGAGTGATCGTCATGGCTGCACAATACCTCAGCGAGATCGGATGTGGCAACGATCAAGGAGCACCCTCATACCCCCGCCGTCTCCAGCATGGCGGCGAGGACTTTTGTGGCCTCGAAAGATTCGGCGGCCACTTCGAAAGCAGCGCGCGAATGGGCGGCGTAGTCGGCACGGATGGCATGGACGTGCTCGACGATTTGTTCGGGATTTTCAAAGGACAGCAGCCCTTTATCGCCACCATAGAGCCGAGTGAACCCTGTCTCTTGGGTAATCGCAGGCCGCCCGGCAGCCAAGTAGCACGCGGTGCGGTCGCTGAACCAGCCGGTCTTCAGTCGGACGTACTGGTCTTTCGCAACGGTAAATTCGCCACGGGAACTCTGGATGTAATTCAGGTAGCCATCCCACTCGATGCTCATCTGGTCGGGCGAGACGAGTCGCCAGTGATTGTCCGCAAACTGCTGGCAAACAGCGGCGTCACGGATGGTCGTGGCCATTTCGAACCACTCGCCGGAGCGGCGTGGTGCCTCGATGAATTTCAGGAACTCGAGCGATTTGCTCCAGAGATACTTCTCCCCGTGCCACTCGATGTCTTTGCGCCCGCTGGTGTTCCAGTTGGCGATGGTGGTGAAAACGGCGTCGTCAGAAGGCGGTCGGTCGGTCTTCCAGAAATCCGTGACCACGGGCTGCCGTGTCGGGAGCCAGCGGGCGTTGTGGAGCGGCACGGGAAAGTGCGGCGTGCCGATGTTTTCCCCAAAGGTGAACAGCGCGCGGTGGCGGTCGAGGTAGGCGCGGGTTTTCTCGTCACCTTTGTCCACCTTGATTTGCTCCACCCCAGGGTCGCTCTCGACGTAGAGGAGGTTGTGGCATTGGAGCAGGTCTTCGTTGAACTCCTGCGCGCCGCACACATTCAGAACGGCGTCGGCAGTGCGATAAAGCTCTCGCACTTTCTCCAGAGGCATGCCCGCCGTGGGGTTCCCCGGAAGAAACCGGGCGCAATAGCTCCAGCGGTCCTCAAAGCCAAACTGCCGCGAGAGCCGTTCCAGAACCTCGGCTGCGTAGGCGTAGTTCTCGTTCTCTTCGTAAGTCACCGGGTTGTAGGGATACCGCGCCGAGTCTTCGACATAGTAAACCTCGTGCCCAAGCCGCTGGAGCCCGACGATGTAATGAATGTGCTGCCAGACAACGCCCGCAATCGGGCAGCCGCCTTGAAACCCCATGACAACAATACGCTTTCGTTTCATCGTGGCATTGAATCCGACAAAGCGCGGCGAGTTGCGACGCAAATCTTTGCGAAACACTTCGGGGAGTTCCATCAAGGCAAAGAAAAGCCGCGCTTCAGAAGGCTGGGGAGCCAGATCAGTTGTTCCCCCCAGAATCCGACCCAGTCATCCCC
>JAYSTZ010000098.1:0-4574 GCA_043719365.1 Verrucomicrobiaceae bacterium
AGGTCCGCGCCGAGTTTGCGCTCTTCGTTAAACATGCGGGCGAGTTCGCCGACCGTCATTCCGTGGCGGACGGGGATGTCGTGCCAGCCGGTGAATGAGCGTTCGCCGTCGAGCACCGGGCCTTCCACGGTGGTGCCGCCGATTGGGTTTGGGCGATCGAGCACGATGAACTTCTTTTTTGCCCGCCCGGCGGCGGTCATACATTCACCCATCGTGGAGATGTAAGTGTAGAAGCGGCAGCCGATATCCTGGATGTCGAAGACCAGTGCATCGAGCTCGGCGAGCTGCGCAGCGGTGGGCGCGCGGCCTTCGCCGTAAAGCGAGAATACGGGCAGTCCGGTCGCCTCGTCTTTCGCGTCGCCCACTTTTTCGTCGAGCTTGCCCGCGATTCCGTGCTCGGGACTAAAGAGCGCGATGAGCTTCACACCATCGGCTTTCGCGAGAAGGTCCACGGTGCGGCGGCGATTGCGGTCGATGCCGGTGTGGTTGGTCACGAGCCCGATTCGGAGGCCTTTGAGCGGGGCAAATTGGTCGCGCACAATTACGTCGATGCCCGTGAGCACTTGAGTCCCTGCTTTTTCTATCGGCGCATGGCGAATCGTTGCAACGCCTGGAGTCAGCGCGCCGGGGACGTATAGAAAGTTGAAGTCTTTCACGGCCTCAGCGGCGAGTGTTCCGAGGGCCATTCGCAGCGGCAGGACGTTTCCGGATTCCGTGGGATGGTTGCGGTTGCTGAGGAAGACGATGAACGTCTTTGAGAACGGATCGATCCACAGCGAACCGCCCGTCCAGCCGGTGTGGCCGTAGCTTCCGAGCGGGAACCAGCGCCCGCGCGGACCGCCGTACGGTGTGTCGATATCCCAGCCGAGCCCGCGCCGGCCTTCCACGTTGTGAGGAGTGGCGACGGCGGTCATCAGCGCAATTGTCTCGCGCTTCAAGACGGGGCCGCCATCCAACATCATTCGCGCAAACTTCGCGACATCTGCCGCCGTGCTAAAAAGGCCCGCGTGTCCGGCGACGCCGCCGAGTTGGCGAGAGGTCGGGTCGTGGACGTCGCCACGAGCAACGCCGGTCGTCGTGGGTGCAATCCGCGGCAGCAGCTCCGGCGGAGGGCGGAACATCGTGTCCGTCATTCTCAGCGGTGCGTAAATTTCCCGCGCGCAAAAAACGTCGAGCGGTTCGCCGCTTACTTCGTGCACGAGTTCGCCGAGGAGGATGAAATTGACGTCGCTGTAGCGAATCAACTTTCCCGGCTCATCGCCGAGCGGCTGTGCAAGCGCCTTGGCGATTCCCTCTTCGTATCCCTTCCAGCCTGCGCCACTCATTCCCGGCTTTTCGCCGGAGGTGTGAGTGAGCAGCGAACGCACGGTCACGCGCTCTTTGTGTTCGCCGACAAACCCCGGCAAGTAGCGGCTCACCGGCGCGTCAATCTCCACCTTCCCCTGCTCCACGAGTTTCATCACCGCCGTGGTCGTCGCCAGCACTTTCGTAAGCGAGGCCATGTCGTAGATCGTGTCAGCGGTGTTTGCTTCCTCCTTCGGCTGCACGGCGCGATTTCCAAAAGCCTCCTCATACACCGAGCCGTTGCGTTCGATATGCACGACTCCGCCCGGCAAGCGTCCATCGGCGATTGCGAGCCGTACCGCCGCTTCCATCTCTCGCAGCTTGTCGGGATGAAACGCGTCACTTTCGCCAGCGTATACGCCGCCGAGGCACCCAAGAAACAACAGGAGAATACGCGCGGTCATTTTCCGAGTGGCGTGGTTACGCTCACTCCGGCGGGCGGCGCGAAATCAAACTTCGAGTCGCTTTGCTTGGACGATTTCACGTTGCGATACGTGGTCACGACGCGGTCGCCTTTTGGCAAAATAGCGTCGGTCTTTTTGATCATCCCGTCGGCGTCCATAGAGACTTGCAGCGTCGTGATGTATTTCTTCAAGCCGCTCGATTTCGGCACGAGCGCCACGCGGTATCCGCCGTCCTCCTTCGTCGCGGTTACGCGGAAGAACTTCTCCACGCCTTCAAAGTTGAGTCCGGCAGTGAGCGCGGCGAGGCTGTCGTCGAAGACCTGCCGCTGGCCGAGCGTATAGTGCTCGGCTTCTTTAAATGCGGGATAGTAAATCCACAGCTCCTCGCCGTTACACACTGCGGTGCTCGGAGAGTTGCCTTTCACCTCGCGGCGAAACTTGTTGGGCGCTTGAAAGGCCATCGTCCCGCTGCTGATAATCGGCTTGTTCACGAGTCGCGTGGCACGTTCCTCAGTGAATTCCGCGCTGAGCGAAGGCAATTGCGCCCGCTGCAACTGGAACTTTGCGACGAGCATCTTTTGCTCGTCTGCGCTCAATTCCTGAGCGTGAACCGTGATAGTAAGGGCGAGACTAAGGGCGAGTATAAAGCGGGACATAATTAAACCATTGTTCGGGATATTGGCGAATGAGCGACTCGAAAATGTCGGCAATTCGCTGAGTGTTCGGCTGCATCGTCTGCCGCAGCGAGCCCGTCTCCATCGGAACTTCGGGCAGCGCCATGGATTCATAACGCCAGCCCGGCTCCGCAAAAACGAAGGCCGGAATCACCGCTGCTCCTGTGTGGTGCGCGAGCATCGCCGCAGCCATGCTGAACTGCGTTTCGCGGCCAAACTGCCGCACGGGAATCCCCGTGCCCTCGTAAGGACGATCCACCAGCACTGCGAGCACTTCATTCCGGCGTAAAACGGCGAGCATTTCGACGAACGAGAACTCCCGCCCCGGTCCGACTTCCAGCGTGCCGATCCCTAATTGCCGCCGCGCCCCGCCGCGCCAGCGGGAAAGGTCCGGCGAGGGCTCCGGCAGTGTAATCACCGTCAGCGGCACTCCGCAGCACGCGAGCCACTGCGCGCCGAGTTCCCAATGTCCGAGATGGCCGGTGACTAGAATCACACCTTTCCCTTTTGCACGTGCTGCCTCGACGTGCGCCCAGCCTGTCGATGAATCAAACAGGGGTGCCAGACGATCTTTTCTGCCCGCCGCAGTGACGAAGTAATCCGCGAGCATGCGTCCAAAATTCCGGATGCCTTCCTCGAACATGTGCTCCCGGTCTTCGAGCGATTTATCCGTGGCATATTGGAGATTTTCCAGCATCGCGATGCGCGCTGCCGGTCTTCTGTTTGCGCCACCCAGAGCCACGCGTGCGGCGAGCCAATGCAGGGACCAGCGCGGGAATAACTGCGCAAGCAGGTACGCCATTTTGAACGAACTGATCTGATAAAGCCCCTGAGCCACCGATTACGGACAGGGCTTCTACTTCTTCTCTTCGGGCTTTTCAGCAGGCTTCTCAGCGGGCTTCGAAAACTCCGCCTTCAGATGCTCCTCCATCGCGGCGAGCAACGGCCAGCGACGATCTTCCATTTCCTTGCGAAGCCGTTCTTCGATGATTTTGCGCTCTTCAAAGTAGCGATCTACAAATTGCTTCCGTTGAGCCTCGTCGAGCGTGAGGCCCGAGCGGTTGATGACTTCCTGAATCTCGGTGCGCATGCGCTCCATCCGGTCTTCATGCATCTTCTGGAACCGCTCGCGCTGGTCTCCGGGCATATCGAGCCACGACTTAAAATTCCCCCAAAACTTCTGCCGTTGCTCGGGCGTCATTTTCTCAAACTCTTTCTTCGCCTGATCGCGCATGGCCTGCGCCTCGGGCGGGAGCTGAAAGGACGGACGCCCAGGCTCGCCATCGGGCTTCCACGGCATTCGGCGGTCGCGATGATGATCGTCACCATCCGGCCTTGGCGGAGGAGGAGGCGGGCCGCCACCCGGCGGGAGCGGAAATTTTGGCGCGGCGTCGGGTGCTTTCGGCGCTTCCTGCGCGGAAACACTGAATGCGGCGGCAACTAGAACAATGAGGACGGATCTGCTTCGAGCCATATCGCGTTATCGTCCGCCGCCGCGAGCGTGTCGAGATCGGCGATCAGGTTGACTTCAGAACTTTGAGCCACCGCAAAAGCCATGTCATCCAAGCTGGGGCCGGAAGGTGCAACCGGGAGCCCGCCCGGTAACGATGCGAAGACAGCGACTGCACAGGCCGCCGCAGTCACCGGGATGAACCACTTCTGCCGCAGCCACAGCGCCACAGCAGCCAAGCCTTTCGGCCGTTCAATTTCCTCGCGCACTTTGCGCATCACATTCGCGGTGAAAAACGAGGATGCCTTTTGTTCGCGTCCCTTGCCGAGAAACTCCCACAGGTCATCATGTTCTTCTTTCATACCTTCCATTAACCACAGCTCGGGGGAAAAGTTGCATAGAATATCCAGTGTTGGAAAAATTTCCGCACCTTCCGCCGGACCGGCCAAAAGGGGGGATTTCGGCGGTGGACCCGGCAGGCAGCGATTCCCGCCGTAGGGAACAGGTTTCGCGTCGTTTGCGCCCTTTCAATTTCCGGCGGACCGTGCCATTTTCAAGGTATGCCGCGATTGACTTTCGAGATCTTGATTCCGACGAACCCCGGCCGGCAGCACGTGGTCGTTGTCGGCACGGACCCTTCATTGGGGAACTGGAACCCCGATCGCGGACTCGTGATGGAGCGCGGAGCGGACGGCAAATTCC
>JAYSTZ010000971.1:0-5049 GCA_043719365.1 Verrucomicrobiaceae bacterium
GATGCTTCTCACGTTTCTCCAAAACGCCCCGCGCAATCCCGTGAAATGAAAAGCGGGGTCAAGCCCCCGCACTCCAAAGCCTGTCGGCACCCTCGATACCGCTCCGTAAATTGTCGCCGCTTCCTTCATCCGTGCATGAGCCTGCTTGTCCGCTGCTTAAAGAATCGCCGCAGCGCCGGGACGTAATCTTGATCGGTCCGCAGCGTGATTGATTCCACACCGTACCGCCGGAAGTAAGTCGGCCATTCGTCCAGCGGCCCTCCGATGTTCTCGGCGAATCGAAGCCGCGTTTTGCGGTCGCTCGTGTTGATCACCATCCGTTCGCCCGTCTCGGCATCTTCCAACACGACCCTTCCAATATCGGGCATCTCCAACTCACCTGGATCGACAACCGGAATCGCCACCACATCATGCCGCCGGGCCGCCACATTCAGCGGCTTTGAGAAGTCCGCAGCTTGGAAATCGCTCACCAAGAACACCACCGCGCGACGCGATAGAACGCGGTTCATCGCCTCCAGCGCACAAGCGATATTCGTCCCCTTCCCTTTCGGCTCGTAGAACAAAATCTCACGGATAATTCGCAACGCATGACCACGCCCCTTCGCGGGCGGAATGAATAACTCCACGTGATCAGAAAACAAGATACAGCCCACTTTGTCGTTGTTCCGAATCGCGCTGAACGCGAATAGACAAGCCACTTCTGCCGCCAACTCGCGCTTGCTGAGATTCACGCTTCCAAATTCCCCCGATGCCGAAACGTCCACCACCAGCATCACCGTCAGCTCCCGCTCCTCGGTGAACTTCTTAATATACGCATCACCTGTCCGAGCTGTGACATTCCAATCAATCGCCCGGACCTCATCCCCCGGCTGATACTCGCGCACTTCCTCGAAATTCATCCCGCGCCCTTTGAAGACAGAACGATACTGACCCGAAAAGGCAGTATCGATCATGCCGCGAGTTTTCAGCTCGAGTTGACGGATTTTTTTGAGGATTTCGCGAGCTGCTTCCATCAGCCCTAGGGAACAGGCAACGTCGCGAAAATCTTCTCCACGATCTTCTCGCTCGTGAGGTCTTCGGCTTCTGCTTCGTACGTCACGGCGACGCGGTGGCGGAGCACATCGAGTCCGATGCTCTTCACGTCTTGCGGCGTGACGTAGCCGCGTCCGCTCAGGAATGCTTTTGCCCGCGCTGCCAGGGTGAGCGCGATGGTTGCGCGGGGGCTTGCTCCGTAGCGGATGAGGCCGCTCATTTGCAGTTTGTAGCTCGATGGTTCACGCGTCGCGAAGACGATATCGACGATGTAGTCTTTCACCCGGTCATCGATGTAGATGCTGTTCACCAGTTCGCGGGCGCTGAGGATTTGCTCGGGCTCGACGACGGGCGACACGTCGAGTTTCGGCGAGCTCGTTCCCATGAGGTCGAGAATCTGCCGCTCCTCGACTTTGCTCGGGTAGCCGATTTTCAGCTTGAGCAAAAACCGGTCGAGCTGCGCTTCCGGGAGCTGGTAGGTTCCCTCCTGCTCCAGCGGATTTTGCGTGGCAAGCACGAGGAATGGGTCCGGCAGTTTATGCGTCGTATCCCCGAGCGTCACCTGCCTCTCTTGCATCGCTTCGAGCAAGGCGGACTGCACTTTTGCCGGGGCTCGGTTGATTTCGTCGGCGAGGATGAGGTTGGAAAAAATCGGTCCTTTCTTCGTGGTGAAAACTCCCTCGCGGGGATTGTAGATGAGCGTGCCGATGAGGTCTGCCGGCAGAAGGTCCGGCGTGAACTGGATGCGGCTGAAGCCCGTGCGAATCGCGGCACTGAGCGTTTTAACGGTGAGTGTCTTGGCGAGGCCCGGCACGCCTTCGAGGAGGACGTGGCCGTTGGTGAGTAGTCCGATGAGCAGCCCATCGATGAGATAGCGCTGACCGACGACGACGCGGGCGACCTCGCGCTGGAGCCCTTCGACCCACGGCGTGTGTTCCTTGACCCGGTTGGTGATTTCCTGAGTGTTGTTCGACATGAAATTTGCCCGCGTATAGCGGTGCAAATCGTCCGATTTGTCTATCAGCGAAATATTTATTCGCAGAAGCCAGCGCCTTGTCGGGGCGGTTCTCATCTGTTATTTCGGGGCGATGCAGACCGCATCAGACTTTCAGGCTTTCCGAATCGCCCGCGCACAGTCGCTCGGTCTGCGGCTGGAGGAATTCGAGGAAAACTTTCACCGCAGCAGTGGCCCTGGCGGTCAAAACGTGAACAAAGTCTCCACCGCCGTCACCGTCAGCCATTCGCCCACCGGCACCGGCGTCACGGCGCAGGACACACGCTCGCAGGGCCAAAACCGTCAGCTCGCGTGGGAGCGAATCTTCGACGCGATCGAGACCGCCCGCGAAGACGAAAAGAGGGCCGCAAAGAACGCAAAGGAGAAAGTGCGTCGGCAAACCGCCAAGCGTCCGTGGAAGGTCAAACAGCGGATGCTCGCCTCCAAGAAGAAGCGCTCCGACGTGAAGAAGATGCGCTCGAAATCGTTTTGAAAAAGTAGCGCTCGAAAGGTAGCCCGCGAGTCCCTTCGCGGCTTCACGACTCCCGCGAAGCGGCACTTCAATTGGTTGGTCGCTCCGCGATTGGGGTAAATCCGCGAAGGGACTCGCGGGCTACTATTCGCGCGCTCTCGTATCCACGATCAGCGTCACCGGCCCGTCATTCACGAGCGCTACATCCATTATTGCGCCAAACAACCCTGTCTGCACTTTGCCGGGAAGTAACGCGTTCATCACGGCGACGAATTGATCGCACAATGGCGATGCGATTTCTTGTTTTGCTGCGCGGTGCCAGCTTGGTTTCGTTCCCTTTTTCGTGCTCGCAAATAGCGTGAATTGGCTCACGACGAGCACGCCTCCGCCGATATCCGCGACGCTGCGATTCCAGCCGCCGGACTCATCGGCGAAGATGCGCAAGCCCGTGATTTTCTGCGCGAGCCATGCGATGTCGTCGGCACCGTCGTCTTCCTGCACTCCCAGCAAAATGAGCAATCCGGCGTCGATTTTACCGACCACTTCATTGCTCACAGTCACGGATGCGCTTTTCACGCGTTGGATGACCGCTCTCATTTCGCGGCCTGAATTTGCGAAGAACCGTCATGGAGCGGCGTGCTTCCAGCCGCCGCCTCCGCTCGCGAAGCGCATACTTCCCCCGTGCACCGCGCCGACAAAAATTGGGCGCTTCGCGCTGTGAAGACGGCGGCAGGATGCGCGCCGCTCCATGACGCCGAGTTGCAATGGCGGCGTTCTCTTATCACTTCGTCGGGCGCTGCGAAAGGAGGTAGGCGAGCAGATCGTTGAAATCTGCGGGCGGGATCGTCTGGCCAAATGCGGGCGGCATGAGTGAGGTGTCTGCTTCTTCCCGCTTGGCAACGTTGCTTTGCGGGATGCTGCTTTCTTTTCCCTGAATGTCGGCGAGGACCATCTGTCCGCCTTCTTCGCGGCGCAACAAGCCCGACGCCACGCCGCCGTCTTTGAGCGTGACGATGCTCAGGCGGAATGCCCGGTCCACGTTGCGATTTGGGTCGAGAATGTCCTCAATAATTCGGTCGAGGCCGCGTCCGCCCACGCCGTCGAGTTGCGGTCCGACAAGGTTTCCCTTCTGCCCGATTTGATGGCAGACGGCGCACTGGGATTGGAAAACAGTCGCGCCCTTTGTCATGTCGCCGCCTTTGAATCCGGCGCGGCGCTCGGCGATGAGTTTGTCGGCTTCCACGTTTGCAGGCGGGAGTTTCGCAAGCAGGTCTTCGAGGCGTTTTACCTCGTCGTTTTTTGCCGAGGCTTTGAGTCGGTCCGCTGTGGCTTTGTCGCGGAGGACATGCGGGGAGGCTTTGCCAGTATCGATTGCGGCGATGAGCACGCGAGTTCCCTCGGCATTCGCGGAAAGCGCGGTGGCGAAGATTTGCTGCAAGCGCGCGGAAGCGGAAGGCATCGCGTCGGCAACTGACTGACTGGCAATGCTGCTGAGAGTCACAGCGAGTCTTTCGCGGAGCGCATCCGGCTCATCCGCGCTGGCGAGAGCGGCAGAAAAGTAAGACAGGTCGGGAAGCTGCCCTACTTTCGCTTCCCCTCGAAATGCGACGAGCGTCTTCGCCGCAGCGGCGCGCGAGTCCACATCGGCGCTGCGATCGCCGAACATTGCGAGCAGCGCCTCGCGGTGTTGCACGAGCTTGAATCGCGCGGCGAGTTCCGCGGCGAGCGCTGTCTGCGAGGTGGCTTCGCCGAGTGCAAGTTCCGGCAGTTCAGGCTTGAAGCGCCCAAACGCCAGCCACGCATACGCGCTGCCGGTGTCGCCGTCGGTCGCTTCAAAGCGCACCATTTTCCCGCGCACGTCGGCGAGGTCCCACTCGATGCGCTGGGCGGTATCGTTGCGCGGGGGTGCGGCTTCGCGGAGGGTTTTTCCGTCGGCATCGACAAGGCGGACGTTGTTCTTTTTGCCCGCAGGATTGCCCGGCTCGCCGTCGTGGCCGCAGAAGTAAAAACGGAGTTTCTCCGGTGCTGCGAAAGCCGGCGAGCGGAGGATGCCGGTGAGCTTTTCGCCTTTGGGGAAGCTGCTCATGAGTTTGGCTGTTTCGCCATCGGACGATTTGAGTTCCTGAAGGGTCCATGGGTTTTCTTTGGACGATGTGGACTCGAAAGACCACCCGGCTTTATTTTGCGAGAGCAGCACCGGCACGAGCGTCGAGGCCCACTGCGAAACCACTTCCCCCGGCGGCACGCCCCGTTCGTCGAGCGCGGTGAGGATCGCTGTGAGCGTTGCCGCATCGCCGGGCATTTTGCTGTGCGCGAGCGAGGCGATTCCATTGAGCCGCTCCGCCGGAGCATTCTTGATGATGCCCGGCAGATGCTTCGCCAGCTCCGCGGAATCCACGCCGAGTTTTTCAAAAAGGTCGAGCCGGAGCAAAGCCGCGTGTTCGCCGGGGACGGCGGGGAGGATGTCGAGGATGGCTTGCAGGTCTTCTTTGGAAAAGCCGTCGAGCTTCAGCGATTTCACGACTTCCGCATCGCGGAGATGCTCGCGCAG
>JAYSTZ010000972.1:0-2209 GCA_043719365.1 Verrucomicrobiaceae bacterium
GTCCGCCGCCATGTCCATGTAGTGCGAACCCGCCTGCGCGCAGGCTTCCAGCACGCTGTGATTCACCTGCCACGTCGCCGCATTCATCACCACGGCGATTTCGTGCTCCTTCAAAAAAGCCGCCAGCCCCGCAGTGTCCATCGCATTGATGGACACGACGACAAACCGGCTCTTCGGCGTCCGCTCATGCAGCCGCTGCGCATAAGTCGTATCCACATCGCCCAGATAAATGCGGTCAAACGACGCATAGCCGTGCAACTTCTGCCCCACCACGCTCCCCACGCCGCCCGTCCCGATAATTAAAGCGTTTGCTCCCATAGTTTCCATTAAAGTGCCCCAAGGACGGCGAAGTGGCAAGCCGCCCGCCGAGCGATGTCCTTGGAATCCGCTATTGCAGTCACGCATTCTTGGGGAAATCATCCCTCCATGACACCGACCGAACGGACTCCGCAAGACCCGTGGAACGAGATGCTGAAGCGACTCGGGCCGGCGGGGAAACTGCGTGCGGCACAGCGTCTTTATTTTACCGCCCGACGGCTTAAAGAGGGCGCGCTTCGTGCAAAAAACCCCGCGTGGGATGATGCAGAAGTGATGCGGGCCCTCAACGAAGTCTTCTGGAATGCCCGAGACTGACCTCCTGCTTCTCTACACCCGCCCATTGGAACAAGCGGGCGTAAAATACTTCATCACCGGCAGCATGGCCGGGATGATTTACGGCGAGCCCCGGCTCACGATGGACGTCGATCTCGTGCTCGTCCTGCCCCAGTCCGCCGTCAAAGCATTCATCGCAGCGTTCGATGAAAACGCCTTCTACCGCCCGCCCACCGAAGTCATCCAGCAAGAAGTCGCGCGGCCCTTGCGCGGGAATTTTAATCTCATCCACCACGACACTGGGTTCAAAGCCGACATCTACCTTGCCGCGGGAGATCCCCTGCACGCATGGGCCTTCACCCGGCGGCGCGAGATCAAATTGGGCGACGACTCCGTATGGGTCGCCCCGCCCGAGTATGTCATCCTCCGCAAACTCCAATACTACCACGAAGGCCGCTCCGAAAAACACCTCCGCGACATCCACGCCATGCTCCAGCATTCCAGCGACGACATCGACGAAGCCCATTTGTTGCGCATGATTGACGAACAGAACCTCAAGGACGTCTGGGCGCACTTCAACGCATGGCGATCCATCTGAATCGTTTGCGCTCACCCGCTTTTCCGCTACACCCCCCGCCACATGATCGCACTCATCGACTACGGTTCCGGCAACGTTCGCAGCGTCTTTAACGCCCTCAAGTTTCACGGCGCAGACGTCCGCCTCACCGCCGACCTGGCCGAGATCGACTCCGCGGAAAAAGTCATCCTCCCCGGCGTCGGCGCGTTTGGCGACTGCGTGAGCGGGCTTCGCGAGCGCGGATTGTGGGAGCCCGTCAAAGCGTGGCTCGCCGCCGACCGCCCCTTCCTCGGCATCTGCGTCGGCTACCAGATGCTCTTCTCCGAAAGCGAGGAATCCCCCGGCGTCGCAGGGTTCGGATTCTTCCCCGGCAAAGTCCGCCGCTTCCGCACCCCCGGCCTCAAAGTCCCCCAGATCGGGTGGAACCAACTCGACCTCACCCCGCACCCCCTCTGGGCCGGTCTCGGCGAGAAAAGCCACGTCTATTTCGTCCACAGCTACTACCCCGAGCCCGACGACCAGTCGTGCGTCATCGCCCGCAGCACGTACGGAGAGACCTTCGCCGCCGCCGCCGCGCGCGGCAACGTCGCCGGCGTCCAGTTCCACCCCGAAAAAAGCCAGGCCGTCGGGCTGGGGATATTGAAGAACTTCCTCGGGTAAAGGAACAGGCATCTATGTATTCACGCCTCTACACAATTGCCCTGTTTTCCGTCCTTATTACCTCGGCCTGCCAGCACCGGGAGGTGCGCCCGGCGGTACAGCCGGTGCCGCTCGTGCGAATTGCCACTCCAGCGGAAAAGGCGAACCCGCTTGTCTATCGTTTTGCGCTCCCCTCCGGTGCGCCGGTCACGCTGAGCATTGCTTGGAAGCCGCACGAAGGTGACTACGGAACCATCACCCGCATGGAACTCTCCACCGCCACGAAATCGTTCGTCTTCCCGAGATACTCGTATGAGCAATTATGGTGGCCGGCTATCAGCCCGAGCAGCGAGGAACTCAACGCCATCCACCTCGCCAGCCGCGACGGCTCCGATAACGACC
>JAYSTZ010000973.1:0-5030 GCA_043719365.1 Verrucomicrobiaceae bacterium
AATCGCCGGCGGATTCCCCCTCGGCGCGATCTGGGCGAGCGACCGCGAACTCACGCTCGCCGACGGCACCAAAAAGAAACTCTGCGACCTCCTCGGCCCCGGCACACACGGCACCACGTTTGGCGGCACGCCGCTCGTCTGCATCGGCGCAAACGAAGTCCTCGCCGTCGTGGAAGAAGAAGGGATGCTGGAAAACGCCCGCACCACCGGCGCCTACGCGCTCGAAGTTTTGCGCGCCATAAAACACCCGCTCATCCGCGAAGTGCGCGGCATCGGCCTCATGCTCGGCATCGAGCTCGTCCCCGACTTCGCCGACCTCGCCAAGCCCCCCGCCGGACGCGCTCCGAGCCTCTGGATGGTCGATCGCCTGCACGAAGCCGGCCTGCTCGTCATCCCCAGCGGTACGCACGCCCTCCGCTGGCTCCCGCCCCTCAACGTCACCCGCGCCCAAATCGACGAAGCCGCCGCAATCTTCGCCGCCACGCTGTAGTCGCCAGCGACGCTCACTCCCGACTTTGCGGCCTATGGAAAACGGGGGGCCGGCGCGACTTGCGTGTAAGACCATGGCCTTGCGAGCGGCGGAGGCGACAATTCCGCGGCGACGTGCGGCGGCGCGGTCCACATTGCCAAAGCCGACTCCGCTGCGGACGATGAGCTTGCAGTTCGTGAGGGACTGGATCGTCGTTTCGGTGATCTTCATGCTGTGCTACATCATCACCGCGTCGGCGTCTTCGATGCGTCCGACCACGTCCGATTCCTGGAGCGCATTGAGCGCCACGACCTCGGCGAGGTCGCCGAGGATCCGGCGCTCGCACTCCAGCGAGTCGTTGACGAAATCGGTGATGACTACTGTGGATCGGCTGTTCATTCCCTAGCACCAGTGCGCGCCCTGCGCCTCGACATAGACCGCGTAAAGCGACTGGCTTGCCGTCATGAAAAGCCGGTTTCGCTTTGGGCCGCCGAAGCACACGTTGCTGCATACTTCCGGCAGAAGAATCTGCCCGATGCGCTGCCCCGTCGGTGAGAAAATGTGGACCCCGTCGTAGCCTTCCCCTGCCTCCGCCCAGCCCGCGCTGGACCACACATTGCCGTCGGTATCGCAGCGGATGCCGTCGGCAAATCCCGCGATTTTCTCGCCTTTCACTTCCAGCGCCATCGACACAAATTCGCGTCCGTTCGCGAGCTTGCGACCGTCCACGACATCCCAGACTTTGATGTTCTTCGGCGCGGCCGGGTAATGCGATGCGCCGGTGTCGGCGATGTAGAGTTTTTTGTAGTCGGGCGAAAAGCAGAGGCCGTTTGGCTTGAAGAGATCGTCGGTGACGAGCGACACGGAGCCGTCTTTCGGGTCGATGCGATACACCGCTTCCTTCAGTTCTTTCTCTGCCTTGTTGCCTTCGTAATTCCCGACGATGCCGTAGCCGGGATCGGTGAACCAGATGCCGCCATCGGGATGCACGACGATGTCGTTGGGCGCGTTCAGCGGTTTGCCGTTGAATCTATCCGCGAGCACGGTGAAGGAGCCATCACGCTCGTAGCGGACCACGCGTCGGTTGCCGTGCTCGCAGGAAAGCTGCCGACCCACCGCGTCGAACGTGTTGCCATTGCTGTTGCCCGCCGGTTTGCGAAGCGCGCTGACATGGCCGTCTTCATCGAGCAAGCGATGCTGCACATTATTCGGGATGTCGCTCCACATGAGATACCCGCCCGTGCCATTCCACGCCGGCCCTTCGGCCCACAGCATTCCGGTGTGGAGTCGCTGGATGGGTGCGCTGCCGATCTTGTATTTCTTAAAAAGCGGATCGAGCGCGATGACATCGGGCTCCGGGTATCGCTGAGGTGGCGCACCGGGCCCGAAGTCGCGCCCAAAAACCGGCACCGCGGCCAGCGCTCCGAGAGTGGTGAGGAAATCGCGACGGTTTGAGACGGAAGATAGGTTCATAAGGTTGAGAGAGTGGAAGCGCTTAGTGGGTCAACGGCATCGCTGCAATCGGAAATCTCCTCGCGGAGCAGTCGGAACCTCTCGCGCGTATAGAAAATGCGCGCGAGACTTGCCTGCGAGAGTCCTTCGCCGTTCGAAGACGCGGGCAACCACCGCAGAGCGGCCCTCCTGTTCTGGCTGCTTCAATCCCCCACAGCGCCCGCACATTTCAGCCGCCAAAAATCGAGCCCGCGCCCGTGGAACAAAGCCGTGGAACACCCATCGGAGCGGGGCTTTCATAGCCCCGTATGCCACGAAGTGGCATCCAAAACCGCCACAAACACGGCAGCATTCAGCGACAAAACAACGTCGCAATCGCGTGCCGCCGCGAGGCTGCACCTTCGGCGCAGACGGGGCTATAAAAGCCCCGCTCCGATTACGTCTCCAGCCATCCTCGTGCGAACTCACTTTCGTAGAGCACAGACTCTCCTTCACGGAGGGCTGCTTTCGCCGGATTGTTGCGGATGTATCGGAGCACCCTACCGAGATGCACACGGTCGCGCACGATGGTGTCAAAATAATCCGGCTGCCATAGCTCGCCCGCTTTCCCAGTAAGTCGATTCACGCGAACCGCCGACCATCGCTTCCACGAATGCACGAGCTTTTCCAAACTCCACTCGCCGCGCGGAATCACCGCCGCGTGGACATGATTAGGCATCACCACAAAAGCCATCACATCTACCCGGTCGCCATCGAAATGACGGAGCGCCTCCGCCACGATTGCGCCGCAAGCCGCAGCCCGAAGAGGGCACAGTCCGCGACCTTCATCCAGCGCCCGCTCCACATCACCGAGACAAAGTTCGCGATATTCTTGTTCCACCTCTGCCGACCACGGCTCGGGATGCCGGGCCAGCCAAACGTCGCGGCTTCGCTCCAGCCGCGCTCGCACCTCCGCCGGAATCGAATCGGCCAGATGAAACGTGATGAAATACAGCGCACCCTTTTGTTCCCAATGAGAAAGCCGATTTCGAGTCACCCGAGGCACAGCAAACGGATTGAAGAACTTGAATTCCATTGCTGTCGGGTTGCTGAAAGTGACGCAAAACGCAAGCTCGGAGCAACTCATCGGAGCGGGGCTTTCATAGCCCCGTATGCCACGAAGTGGCATCGAAAACCGCCACAAACACGGTGGTATCCACCGACAAAACAACGTCGCAATTGCGTGCCGCCGCGAGGCAGCACTTTCGGCGCAGACGGGGCTATAAAAGCCCCGCTCCGATATGGAGACGTGTCGCCGCCAGTTGCCAACTATAACGATGAATGACTAACGCGCGATGCTGTCGCCGGTTTAAAATCTGCCATCATGACTTTTCCAACAGTCGCTTTCCGTTCGCTCCATAAAAAACTTCCGACTGTTGCGTCCGCGCGAACAGTCGCATTTCTGACCGTTGCGTTGACGACTTGCAGCGCGTTTACCGCCGAGGATTTGGCGGGGCGATACACGGCGGAGGTGCTGCCGCTTCTAAAGAAATACTGCAACGATTGCCATAATGCGGATGAGTTTAAGGGCGACCTTGATTTGGCGCGCTTCACTTCGTTTGCAGAGATGAAGAAGGACGCCACGGTGTGGGTCGGCGTAGTGGAGCAGATGAATCTCGGCGAGATGCCGCCGAAGAAAAAAACCCAGCCGGATGCTGCCGAGCGCGAGAAGCTGCTCGGCTGGGTGAATGCGGCGCTCGATGAAGCGGCGATGGCGACGGCGGGCGATCCAGGGCCAGTGGTTTTGCGGCGGCTGAATAATGCGGAGTTCAACTTCACGGTGCGCGATCTCACCGCCGTGGAATCGCTGGAGCCAGCGAAGGAATTTCCGGCGGATAGCGCGGCGGGCGAAGGGTTCATGAACACCGGGGCGTCGCTAGTGATGTCGCCGTCGCTCGTGAGCAAGTATCTCGATGCCGGCAAGGAAATCGCCGCGCACGCTGTGTTTCTGGCGGATGGAATGGCGTTTTCTCCCGCGACTTCGCAGCGCGATTGGAGCGAGGAAAAGCTCACGGCCATCCGCGCATTTTATGGGAAGCACACGGAAGCGGGCGGCGGGCAGGCGGTGAATTTGCAGGGCGTGAAGTTCGACACAAACGGCGGCGGAGTCTTGCCGCTCGCGAAGTATCTGCTCGCGACCATTGAGGAAAAATCCGGCTCGTCGGAAGTCGCGAAAAAGCGCGGCTTGAGCCCGAAGTATCTCGCGATGTTGTGGGCGACGCTGAATGACACGAAGCCCTCGCCGCTGCTCGATCCGCTGCGTGCGCGGTGGCGGGATGCGAAGGGCGACGACGTACCGAAGTTGGTCGCGGAGATTTCGTCGTGGCAGCGGGCGCTGTGGAAGTTTTCGACCATTGGTCACATCGGAAAACGCGATGGCCCGAAGGCGTGGCAGGAACCCGTCGCACCGCTCGCCGTGAGCCGCGAACTCAAACTGAATCTCGCGCCGAACACTCAAGACGTGACGCTTTATCTCGCGACGACGGATGCAAGTGGCACGGGCGTCCCGCCCGACGCAGCGGTTTGGAAAAATCCGCGCCTCGTCATGCCTGGCCGCGCGGACATCCCGCTGCGCGATGTTCGCTCCGTTGCAGCCGGGCTCGCAGCGCAGAAGCAGCGCGTGCTTTCTACGGCGGCACACTGTCTCGCAGCCGCGACCGAAAAGGGAGAAGTGGCAGAGCTTGCGCAAAAGCATTCGCTCGATCCGGAGATCCTGACGGCGTGGAGAAAGCTGCTCGGGATCGGCGGCTTGGCGAAGATCGATAACTACATCACAGGCAAATCCGAGAAGTCCGGCGACTACTCGTTTGTGAAAGGCTGGACGGACGCGGATGCGCTGAGCGTCGTGGCGAATTCGTCCGACCAGGACGTCCGCGTGCCGGGCCGCGTAAAGCCGCACAGCGTCGTCGTGCATCCATCGCCGACGCAGCGTGCGGTCGTCGGCTGGCGCGCACCGATTGCGGGGAACCTCACCATCACGAGCACCGTTCAGGATGCGCATACCGATTGCGGAAACGGCGTATCGTGGTGGCTCGAAGTGCGCCGTGGCTCGACCCGCCAGACGCTCGCA
>JAYSTZ010000974.1:0-2200 GCA_043719365.1 Verrucomicrobiaceae bacterium
TAGTCAGTGAATTGGAAATCTGGCATTCATTGGCAGGTTACGCGATTTCTCGTTCGCAGGCAAAGTGCTCAGACGCCTAACGACCCCAAGCTCAGCGACGGCGGAGCGTGGCGCGGCGCGTGCCCAACGGTGGAACGAACGGAAGACGCCCAAATGTAGATGGCGCTCCGCTCGCAGAAAGCACGCGCCGTGACACGCGGAGCCGTTCGCTGCAGCGCATGGTTAGGCGACGGTTGATTGAAGAGCCTGATATTCATCCACTATTCCAGCCAACGTTGGCCGGCTCCATCGATGAACCAAGAAGAGCCAGTGGTAAGCAATTCCTTCCCGTCGGGTCTGAGCACCTTTAGTCGCGTAAGCGACTTAGCAACGATTCCGGTTTCGAGATCGACCCACGTTTCATACGTTCCGCTGAGGTCTCCGGTATATTCAGCCAGAATATTCGCGAAAGCTCTGCCACTCGCCGTGACGACTCCAACAACCTTGTATGACATCGACTTAGCGGGACTTGGAATCGAAGTCGCATCGGTGTAAATATGGCCGATCGTTAGCATCGATCCTTCGGCGCGAGCGCTAAAAAGGAACGGCGTTTCGTCCGGCAATTCCCCTTCAGTATTTACCTGTTTGCGATCACGGCTAATTCTGATCTTAGCCGTTCGTGAACCGTTGTAGGTGTCTGGGAATAACACATTATTAGTTGTCGTTCTGGTTCCTTTCGTAACCAAGGTTATCGTCACGCTATCTATTGAGGAGTCGGTCACCTAATTGTCCGTCCGCTCTACAGTGCTAGCGCCGCCCCCTTGAGCATTTGCAAATCTCATGGTCGTCGTCGCATGGAAAACTCCCTTAAACCCCATATTTGGGAAAACGCTTAAATCGACTGATGTTTGGTGTTGATTCGTCTTAGACGAATCGCAAGCCGTGAGCGCTCCCACAGCAAAAGCCAGAATAGTGATGATCGTTTTCATTTGATGCATTGCGCTCACGCGTGGAAGTCGCCTAACGACCCCAAGCTCAGCGACGGCGGAGCGTGGCGCGTGCCCAACCGTGGAACGAACGAAAGACGCCCAAATATAGCTGCCGCTCCGCTCGCAGAAAGCACGCGCCGTGACACGCGGAGCCGTTCGCTGCAGCGCATGGTTAGGTCGCATTGGTTGTTGCGTTCGTAGTCGGAGTTCCGGAAAAAGTGAGCCACTGACGATGCTGGAAGTCGTATAACTGACAGGTCGCCATGATCCGAAGCAAGTTGGACGGTGTGAACCTCGACTGGATGACATGGTCGGAGTATGCGTCGTAAACAGCGCGTTGTGAAGACGGCAGATTGTAGAGCGGAATCTTCGGGTCGATGTGATGGGCGGTGTGCTCCATGATGTGATGGAGCAATGGGCCAATGGGCCACGGAAAGATGACGTGGACAGTGCCCTGAACCTGTCCGGCGAAAAAAGACCACTCCTCCGGGTCGTCGAACCACACGACGCGAGGGTGGGTGTGGTGCTGGAAAACGACGAAGCCCATGAGCCAGTTCCAAAGGGCTTGCGGAAGGAGGATACCGGCCAACAAGGCTGTTGTGGTGGAAGTGGATGCGTAGGTTGAAAGGCTGATGAGCGCACCGCCCTGAAGAAGCAAGAAGGCGAATACGGAAAAACGATCGAACGCAGATAACGCTCGTGGCATCTTGGCGGTGTCGTCACGGGAGGGAAAAACCATGTGCCGCCACCAAATCTCGATGAAGTAATAGACGCCGACGCCAAACGGACTGCGGTAAAACCGCTCAATCGCCCTGCGGAACGGTGGCAAGGCGCGGAACTCCTCCAAGGATAGCGGCGTACACGTAATCCTTGCCGCGGAGGTTGGTGAAGCAGTGATGAAGCCGGTTGTGACCAAGCTCCCAGGAGGTAAATAGATGCAGCGATGGCAAAAGAGCGATGCGTCCAAGCCAAGCGTTGAGCCAGCGGTGGGCGGTAAAGCTGCCGTGGTAGGCATCGTGACCGACGATGAAAAGGATGGCGATAAAGAGGCTGTTGACGACGGCAAGGGTGAGCTGCGCCCAAAGCGGCCGCACGAGAGGAATCGCTACGAAGCTGGCGCAATAGAGGACGAAAGCGGGAATGAAGATCAAAAGTGCCTTGACCGTTGATTGCTCCGACGCTGCCGGAGGCAGTGTCGAGCGGACTTCATTCGGCTTCGGAATCATGCGGAG
>JAYSTZ010000975.1:0-12876 GCA_043719365.1 Verrucomicrobiaceae bacterium
TTGGCGCTGGCGGGTGATAACAAGTAGGCGAAATACGCACGGAGGTAGTAACCGAAGACTCGAGTCGGCATGTGCATCAGATCCTCGACGTAGCAGAGGTCCCACTCCTCAAATAATCGCACTGCCTCCTCGATGGCTTTTCCGGCGAAGTGTTTGCAGGCATAATCAGTGTCTCTGTCCCACGGCTCGCTGTGCCAGTCCTCTAGCGTTGGGATCGTAAGGGAACTTGGGCTGGATTGCGGTTCATTCACAGAAGACGCGAGCAACGCCTACCATCCTACTCTCCCGCAAACGAGGAGACTGTTGTTGGCATGTGGAGATGGCATATTCGTGGCGATGGTTTGCGGATGCTGACGGAAGCTGGACGCACCGAAGCTGTCGAGGAAAACTCCCGTGCGGGTTTGAGGGCGGGCTCGTGAAAGCGAACGACTCTATTTCCAAATCGACCGGGGCTCCGGCGGTCAGCCGCACTCTGCAACTGGGTGATGGGAGACTCCCACAAGTCAGCCAGAGTGTCGGGCTGAGTTACCGGAGTCTCCTTCATATCAGCCCGAGTGCAGCTTACCGGGCTCAAAGCGCTCATCGACGCAATCCCGGCGGGGCCTGCCGGACCTCAGGGGCCGGTGGGTCCGGTATTCTCGAACATCCAAATCGGCAGCGTGACGGCCGGGACGCCGGGGTCTCCGGTTGGGGCGCAGGTGAATGTGTTCGGGAATAGTGTGGACCTTTCGTTCACCATCCCGGCGGGCGATACGGGGGCGCCGGGGGAGGCTTCGAACGCGACGCTGGCGGGCGAGATTTCCGGGACGGCGCGCAATCCGAACTCGGTGGCGATGCTGTCGGGGAGCATCAGCAATCCGCCGACGCAGGCGGATGTGCGGGCGCTTCAGGACAAGATCAACGAGATGCTCTCGGCGTTGCAGCGGTAGGGGAGTGGCACCGAAGTGTGCGGAGAGCTCAGGAAACCGGGGGAGTGAGTTTCGCGTCGGAGTATTCGAAGCGGCTCTTCAGCTTGAGGATGGGGGATTCAAAAAAGCGGAAGCTCGTGTAGGCGACGAGAATTGTCAGGCCGAAGGAAAGTGCAAGGTCCACGGCGAACGATGAGGGCCCAGCGAACTTATGGACGAGGGCGAAGCAAGTGGGGTGGAAGACGTAGAGCCCGTAGCTGATTGCGCCCAGCCAGCGGAGCCAGCCGATGCTGAAGAGTCGTGCAAGCGGTTGCGCGGCGGGGTCGGCGATGCAGAATCCGATCAGCGCGAAGTAGAGACCGGGAATCAACGTGAGCTTGATCGCCTGGAGCCAATCCAGCCGGCTGCCGGAGAGTGCCGCGAACATCGGAATCAATAGGATGACCAGTGCGAGCAGGAGCCAGCGGAAGATGCGGACGTTTTTCACCCCTCCTGCGAGTAAGACGGAAAGCAGCGAGCCAAACGCCAGCGCATCCATGCGAGTGAGCGTGAAGTAGAACACGGGAATCCCGCGGCTCAGAAATATGATGCGCAGGATCGGCGAGAGGATCAGCGTCGCGACGACGAGAATCGTGAACTGCCGCCGCGATAGAATGAAGACCATGAGCGGCCACACGAGATAGAAGTGTTCTTCAATCGCGAGCGACCAGAAATGGCCGGGGCCGCTGCTGTGCAGGCCGGGGAAGGTCTGCGGCACATTCTCCAAATAGAACCACGACCAGCACTGGCTGCTAAACGGCGGGACCGGTGTCCCGAAAACGTGCGGCAAAACAAAAAAGTAGATCGCCAGGAATCCAAAATAGAGCGGGAAGATGCGGAGCGTCCGGCGCATGTAAAAGGTCCGGAAGAAGTGGGGGCATTCTTTCGAGCGCAGGAGAATCCGCGTAATGAGAAACCCGGACAGAACGAAGAACAGATCGACGCCCGTCTGCCCGATGACGGACATCTGCATGATGCGTCCGGATTCGCCGTGGTGGCCAAGAAAGTGAAAGGCCATGACCATCAGGGCCGCCATCGCACGGATGCCGTCGAGGGAGTGGATTCGGTGCTGCGGTTCGGGCTCGGTTTTCTCGTTCATTCAATAGTGGGTATCCGTGTAGCGCGGCGGGTCGATGATGGTCGAGAATGGAAGAGTGCCACGGCGAGCAGGGGGGAACATAATCTCACACCTTGAGGAATCGTGCCGCCGCTCGGGCGCGATTGCTGGGCGTGCTTGGATACGGATTTGCTGCGGGTTGCCGCCGTCGGGAAAGGGCGGACAGTTTCCCGCGCCGCACCCCGGACGGGAAACTATGGCTGGCGAAATGACGCTACAATTCTTTTACAAACAGCGCACATTCCTCGAACACCTCGGTCGGTATCTCCGGCCATAGTCGCACCATGAAAATGAAACTCGCATTCACTATACTCGCACTCGCCGGACTCTCCTTCGCAAACGCTGAGGAGGTCGCGAAGGAAGAACGGCCGGTCATTCAAATTGCAATCCTGCTCGATAACTCCGGCAGCATGCAAGGGCTGATCCAGCAGGCCAAAACGCAGATCTGGCAAATCGTCAACGAATTCATCGCCGCAAAGCAGGACGGGAAAACGCCACGAGTCCAGGTGGGGCTCTATGAATACGGAATCAAGGAGCCGCAAAAGGATGGCTCATACGTTCGCCAGCTCGCGTCGCTCACCGAGGACCTCGACTCTCTGAGCGAGAAGCTGTTCGCAATCAACAAACGGGACTCCGGCGGGTCGGAGTATTGCGGATGGGTGATCAAAGAGGCTGTGGAGCATTTTGACTGGGACAAATCCGCGAAGACCTACAAGGCCATCTTCATCGCGGGGAACGAGGAGTTCACACAAGGTGCGGTGAAATACCAAGAATCGTGCAAATCCGCCATCGCGAAAGGCATCATCGTGAACACCATCCATTGCGGCGATGAAGCCGAGGGCATCCGCGGAATGTGGAAAGACGCTGCATCAATGGCGGACGGACGCTTTTTGGTCATCAACCACAACGCTGTGGTGGCAAGCATTCCAGCACCGCAGGACAAGGAAATCGCCGAGCTGAACTCCAAGCTGAACGATAGCTACATCTCCTACGGCAAGAACGGCGCTGCCGGGAAAATGAATCAGGCCGCGCAAGACGGCAACGCAGCGGCATCGCCTGCGGGGTCTCAGGTGCTGGCCGCGCGGGCGGCATCCAAGGCGTCGTCGATTTACAATAACTCGTCGTGGGACCTTGTAGATCGCTCGAAAGAAAAAGACTTTGACGTGAAGAAGCTCGGCGAGGCCGAACTTCCCGAGGAAATGAAAAAGATGACGCCCGATGGACGCGTCGCTTATGTCGCGAAGAAGCGCGCCGAGCGTGAAGAGACGCAGGAAAAACTCAAATCGCTCGCCGCAGCGCGTGATAAGTTCGTCGCGGAGAAATCAAAGAGCGACGCATCCGAGAGCACGCTCGGGAAGGCTGTCAGCACGGCGGTCCGGGAGCAGGCGGAGAAGAAGGGCGTGCAGTTCAACAAGTAGATCGGGAGCGGGAAATCAGCGGCAGTATTTGCCAGCGGCGGAAATTCCTTTTACAGGAGCCGCCCATGATTGCCGCTGACCTTCTTCTTTATGCTTACCGCTCGGGTGCTTTCCCGATGGCGATGGCCGATGGAGAGATCTCGTGGTTCTCTCCGGATCCACGTGCGATTATCCCGATCGATGATCGCTTCCACATCCCGCACGGGCTCAAGCGAACGCTGAAAAGGAACCCGTTTGAGATCCGCATCAATACGGCTTTCGAGACCGTGATGCGCGAGTGCTCGAAGCGCGAGGATACATGGATCAACGAGGAGATCGTGGCGAGCTATGTGAATCTCCACCGGCTCGGATATGCACACTCGGTGGAAGCGTGGAAGGATGGAACGATGGTGGGCGGGCTGTATGGTGTGGCGATGGGTGGAGCCTTTTTTGGCGAGAGCATGTTTCACACGGCGACGGATGCTTCGAAGGTGGCGCTTCATGCGCTGGTCATGCGGATGCGGGAGCGGAACTTTTCGCTGCTCGATACGCAGTGGACCACCCCGCATTTGCTGACGTTTGGGACGATTGAGATTTCGCGCGCGAGGTATATGAAGCGGCTCCGTGCGTGTGTGGATGAGCCGTGTTCTTTCATCTGATGGAGATTTCGATTTCCAATCGGCAGAGGACCGTCCGCTTTGATTTGGCGTGGCTGCGCATATTTGCGGCTGCTGCACTGGAGGCCTGCCTGGCGCTGTCGGGCGATCGACGTTTTGCGCTGCGCGAACTTTCCGAGGTCGAAGTGGCGGTGGTTTCGGATGCAGTGATTGCGCGAGTGCATGTTGCCTTTATGGAGATCGCGGGAGCGACGGACGTGATCACCTTTGACCACGGCGAAATCGTAGTGAGCGCGCAGACGGCGGCCAGGTCTGCTGCGGAGCACGGGCATTCGGTGAATGAGGAGCTCGCTCTTTATGTGGTGCATGGGCTTTTGCACCTGAACGGATTCGACGATATGACGCCGGTCTCACGGAAGGCGATGCATGCAGTGCAGAACCGTGTGTGGCGGGAGTTGCGGAAGCGACTGCCGCACGGGTGACGGTAAAATCAGCAAGAACGGGCTAAGAGCGCACGGGCTTCGCGCTTTGTATTTAAGCCTGATAATTTTACATGAATCGACTCGCTACTATCGCAAACGCCTTTTTTATCCTGACCGGGTCCATCCTCGCTGTGAACGAGCATGGCGATGGTAAAACGGAGGCTGGTGAGAAGGATGCTGCGAATGCTCTGAAATCGGTAAAGGTGGAGGGCGGACTGAAGGCGGACCTTTGGGCCTTCGAGCCTTTGCTGGCGAATCCGGTGGCGTTTTCGCCGGATGATCGCGGGCGCTGGTTTGTGAGCGAGAGTTACCGGCAGGAAGGGCGTCAGGAAAACGGAAAGACTCTGGTCGGTGGCGTAGTGGACAATCGGGGGCATATGGGCTGGCTCAACGATGATATTGCTGCGCGGACGACGGACGACCGGCTGAAGATGATGCGCAAGTATTATCCGGATGCGGCGAAGTTTAAGGAGGCGTTCGAGACTTACGAAGAACGCATCGTGGCGCTCGATGATACGAACGGCGATGGCAAGGCGGATAAGAGCACGGTTTTTGCCGATGGATTTCGCGATGCGCTCGACGGTACTGCGGCGGGAATTCTGGCGCGAGGGAATGAAGTGTGGTGGACGAATATTCCGAGCCTCTGGCGATTTCAGGACTCCAACGGAGACGCGAAAGCGGATGTGAAAGACCGGCTGCTTTCGGGTTTCGGCGTGAAGTTCGCGTTTCGTGGTCACGACATGCACGGGCTGCGTTTCGGTCCGGATGGGAAGCTGTATTTTACGATCGGTGATCGAGGGCTAAACGTGAAGAACAAGGAGGGTAAGGACTGGGAGGTGAGCGATACGGGCGCGGTGATGCGCTGCAATCCCGATGGAACGGGCTTTGAAGTTTTCGCGACCGGTGTGCGGAATCCGCAGGAGTTGGCGTTCGATGAATTCGGGAATCTTTTTACCGGCGACAACAACTCCGATGCGGGAGATCGTGCGCGTTTTGTGCAACTCGTGGAGGGCGGCGATTGCGGCTGGCGGATGACTTATCAGTATCTCGAAGATCGCGGGCCTTGGAACCGTGAGCTGCTTTGGGATGAAAAAGAATCGCTGAAGGCGAAGTATATCATCCCACCGATTGCAAATCTCAGCAACGGTCCGAGCGGTCTGACATACAATCCGGGCACGGGTCTCTCGAAGAAGTTTGCGGGCAAGTTTTTCCTGAGCGACTTCCGTGGCGGAGCGAGCAGCAGCGTGGTGCATGAAATCACGCTGATGCCGATGGGCGCGTGGTACGAGCTGAAGGAGCGCCGCGATTTGGTGAAGGGTGTGCTGACAACGGATGTGGAGTTTGGGCCGGATGGTGCGCTTTATGTGCTCGATTGGGTGGAGAGCTGGAGCGGTGTGAACAAGGGCCGCATTTTCAAGCTGACATCGCCCGAGGCCGATGCAGCCAAGCAGGCGGAAGTGAAGAAGTTGCTGGCAGACGGCATGACGGCGCGTCCGGATGCGGAGCTCGAAAAGCTTCTCGGCCATGACGACCAGCGGATCAGGCAGGCTGCGCAATTTCAGCTCGCGTCGAAGGACGCAATGGCGCCGCTCGTAAGCGCCGCGACGAAAGGGCAGGGGACTCTCGCGCGAATCCACGGTGTGTGGGGGCTCGGTCAACTCGCTGCGAAAAATCCCGCCGCGATCTCGGCGCTCATCGGCATTCTTGCTGACGGCGACGGCGAGGTCCGCGCGCAAGCGGCGCGGGTGCTTGGGGACAATCAGGCGAAAGGCACGGTGGAAGGTTTGCTCGCGCTGCTGAAAGACTCGCATCCGCGTGCACGGTTTTACGCGGCACTGGCTCTTGGGAAATCTCACGAGAAATCGGTGGTCGATGCGCTCTTTGCAATGCTCGCGGAGAACGGCGACAAAGATCCCATATTGCGCCACGGCGCGGTGATGGGGCTCGTCGGTTGTGCAGACACTGCGGTGCTCGCGGCGAAAGCGAAGGACGGCAATGTGGCAGTCCGCAACGGTGCGCTCATCGCGCTTCGCCGCATGAAAAGCCCGCTGGTGGCGGAGTTCCTCGCGGACGCGGACCAAGGCGTCGTGCTAGACGCGGCGCGCGCGATTTACGATGTCGGCATCACGGAGGCGATGCCGGCGCTCGCCGGACTGCTGGGCGATCGACGGATCAAGGATCCAAACATTTTGCTGCGCGTCGTGAACACGCACTACCGCCTCGGCACATCTGAGAACGCGCAGAAACTGGCCGCTTATGCAGCGGATACGAATGCGCGCGAGTTTGGTCGGAAAGAAGCACTCGTGGCACTCGCAGCGTGGGAGAATCCTGACCCAAAGGACCGGCTCACATATCAGTGGCGTCCGCTGCCGGCGCGCGCTGCCGATGCTGCGACGCAGGCGCTCACTCCCGTCGTGGCCGGGCTTTTCGCGGGCGCTCCGGGCAGCGTCGCGGAGGCCGCGGCTTCGGCGGTTGCGAAGCTCAAGGTATCCTCCGCCGGCGATGCGTTGCTGGCGCTTGTGGTTGACGAGAAAGCGAGCAAATCGTCCCGCGCAGAAGCGTTGCGCGCGATGGTGTCGCTTAAAGAGCCGCAGCTTGCGAAAGCAGCGACCGCGGCGCTAACGGACAAGGATGGAAAGCTCCGCGCAGCAGCACTGAAGGCGCTGGTCGCGGTGGATGCCGATGCGGCACTGAAGGCAATCGGCGGTGTGCTTTCATCAAACGCTCCGGCCATGGAAAAGCAGGGCGCGGTACTCGCGCTCGCGGAGAGCAACACTCCCGCCGCCGAGAAGCTGCTCGGGAGCCTGCTTGATGATCTGATTTCCGGAAAGCTCCCGTCGGAAGTGCAACTCGACGTGTATGAAGCCGGGAAGAAAAAGGCCGGGCTCGCCGACAAAGTGCAGCAGTGGAAATCCTCCCTGCCCGCGAAAGACCCGCTGGCGAATTACAAGCTCTCGCTCAGCGGCGGCGATGCCGAGCGCGGAAAAAAGATCTTCCGCGAACACACGACTGCGCAGTGTTTCAAGTGCCACAAAGCCGAGGGCGGCGACAGTCTGGTCGGCCCGGAGCTCACCAAAATCGGCGCAACACTCGATCGCACCGCAATTTTGGAATCGATCATTTATCCGAATGCACGGGTCGCGAAAGGATTCCAGATCGTCGTCTTGGAAATGAAGGACGGAATGACGGTTGCAGGCCGATTAATGGAGGAATCCGCGAATGAGTTGAGCGTCGAAACCGTCGATGCAGCAGGCAAGCCGCAGGTGGTGAAGGTCGCCGCAGCGAACATCAAAAACCGAATCAGCGCGCCATCCCCGATGCCCGAGAACATCCGCGATGTGCTCAGCCGCGCGGAACTGCGCGACATCGTCGAATACCTCGCAACGAGGAAGTAGTTACTCCGCCTCGGGTGCCGGGCGGACTCGCGGGTCGATTGCGCGAATGTGTTCCACCGCCGCCGAGTAGTCAGAAGCAACGCCAGACTCTACGAGCCATGCGGCCATCACCGTGGCAGAGCGGAACAGGCCGAGTTGGCAATGCACGAGCACCGTGCGTTCCGGCTGATGCGTCCGGATGAACTCTACAGCTTCCCGCACGGCAGCGGTGGTCGGAGGGACCATGTCCAGCAGCGGAATGTTGCAAAATACGGCACCCTCGCGGAATGCCGCCGGCGCGTTTCCTTCCGCACGGAGGTCGAGCACTGCAAGCGGGCCGCTGGCGACGAGTGCAGCCGCTTCAGCAGCGGTGTGGCGGCGGCCGAGCAGGATGCCGGGCGTGATTTGGCGCGACGGCGGGCCTTTCAAATAGCGATGCTGGAACGCACGTCCCAGCAACATCCATGGCAGAAGGCACCACTCCGCAGCAGGAGTGAGGGTGCCATTTTCCCGTCCGAAAAACCGGGCATCCCGCCGCGCGTAGGCGAGCGCGACGATTCCAAAGGCAACCGCCAGCCAGCCGAAAAACAGCCATCCGCCGCCCTTGGTCGCGAGAAGTGCGAACAGCGTCGCCAGCGTTCCGACGACCGCAGCAATATTCCGATGGATTCGCGTAGCGGGAACCTCACGGCGCGCGGTAGCGGGAATCAGCGCTTTCACGGACCACGCCATCAAGAAGCCCGTCGCGACATCGAGGAAATGGTGCTGCCAAAGCAGGAGCGTGGAGACGCCGATAAGGATGAACCACACCTTCGCCGTGGTTCGCAGCCTACCTCGCAGCGTCGCGCCGTAGGCCACCCATACGAGTGACCGCAGGCTGATGTGTAAGGACGGGGCGAGGTTGTAAGGCAAGTCGTTCGCATAGAGCGCGCGAAACAGTGGTGCAGTCCATCCCTGTGGCTCCGGCCTTGGCCAGCCGAAACGCATCGGAAACAGCAAAAAGAAGACAGCACTGGCGAGCACTACGACGACGAGTCGCAGTGTGAGCAGGCGCAGTTCCGCTCGATTTTTGCAGAGGAAAAATGCACCGCAGAAAAAGAAGTCGAGGGACCAGTACGGGATGATGAGCCACGGCACGAACGGCAGGCTCCGTTCCCATTCGAAAAAGCAGGTGCCAATATCCGAGCGCGTCGCGGTGAAGCGATTGCACGCTCCGTACACAACGATGAATGTGATCCCCGCAATGGCCAGGCAGGCGAGTGCCCGCCAAAAAAGACCCGGCTCGCGCCCGCTCATTTCTGCGCGGTAGAGACTGTGAAGATGCCAAAATCGTCGGTCCATTGCCGCCGTTTCGCAAAGCCCGGTTCCCGGACGAGCGCGTCCATTTCACCCTGCGGACGACGGCGCATGATCCACGGTTTGCCATCGCGATTTGGAAGCGTGCGGGCGATCATTTCCACCTGCGGATGCCACGGCTGCCCGGTGTAAATCAACCATCCGCCGGGCGGAAGCGCTGCGTAGATACCGCGCAGCGAGCGGCGCAGCGGCGCGTTGTCTGGGAACAGCTCGTAGAGTCCCGAGACGACGACGACCGACGGCTGCGGGCTCACCGCCGCGAGCGATGCTTCGTCGAACGCGTCGCCGCGTTCGTGGGTAATGCGGTCGGCAAGCCCGCGCTTGGCGGCGTTGGCCCGTCCGGTCGCAAGCGCGGTCTCGCTCCAGTCGCGGCACAACACGGCGAGTCCTTCGCCTGCTGTTTTTTCATCAATCAGATCGAGCAAGTACCGCCCCGCGCCGCCTGCGATGTCCATGATTCGCACGGGCAGTCCGTCGCGTCGGATGGCTCGCATACACTCGCGCAGGGCTTCGTTCATGCACTCGCGCCGCTGCCGGATGCCGCGCCAGCCGATGGCGTCGAGATACCCGCGATCAATGAGTCTTCCGATCCCGAGTTCGCCGCGCGCTTCGTTTTCGTAGATGCAGTCGAGTGATTCCCCGGAGTCGAATCCCGTCTTCAATCCCACGCTGATTGCGTGGCTGAGCCGGCCGAGCGTGCTCATCGCCAGTTTCTGCAGGGCGAAGCCCGCACCATGCAGCGAGAGCGCTGGCAGCGGACCGAGCAGCGATTGATACTCCGCGTGAGTCGCCGGGTGCGATAAGTCCTGCCGCAGCATCGGTCGCGGCGGGGTGCTGAACCGGAGCTCCGCGAACTCGCGAATAGCCGTGGTGACTTCATCGCGGCAGAAGTCGTGGAAGATTGCATGACGCGCATCGTGCAAGGTGATGTGCTCTTTTTCCGATGCGCCATAGTTCGTGAAAAAGTGGTTCAGTGAATCTCGAGTGACGACGCGGTCGGCAGTTGCGGAGAAAAAGAGCAGCGGACGATCCATCACCACGGCATCGGCGATGACGCGCTGCGATGTGTCGAAAAGGTCCACGAGAATCCGTGCCGAGATGTCCTTCGAAATCTTCGCATCTGCGTCGTACTCCGCCGCAGCAGCCGCATCGCGGGTGAGCCATTCTCCTCGCACGTAGCTCTTGATGATGGCGTCCGGTTTGACCTTCAGCATGAGCCGGATGGAAGTCAGCGCGCCCGGCACGATGAGGTTCACATCGAACGCCGGCGTCGCGAGCACGAGCCCGGCGAGTTGCGGCGCGTAATCATGCACCCAGGTCGCAGCGATCACCGCGCCGACACTGTGCGCAACGAGCACAATCCGGTCTTCGGTAAAACCGTGCTCTTTCGCGATGTGCGCGAAAAACTCCGCCAAATCGCGCACATATTGCATGAAGCACGACGCATGGCCGCGTTTGCCTTCGGACGCGCCGTGGCCCCGCGCATCCCACGCAAAAATCGCCGTCTCCGGCATCGCAAGTCCTGGCACGACGGGATCCCAGCGGTCCGCATGTTCATGCCCGCGGTGCAGCAGCACGAGCGCGCGTTTTGCCCCGCCTTCCGGAGTCCACGACTTGTAGCGAATGGCCGCGCCATCGGCAGCGGTGAAGGTCTGACTGGTGATGACGGTATTCATTTGGAAAACTGGATCGAGCGCATTGCTCACGGGAGCTTGGTGTAAATGCGATACACGCGGCGTGCAATCGTGATGGCGGTCAACGCCGCAATGAGCCAGAGCGCGATGAGGAGAAAGGGGACGGTCGTTTTGAGCATCGAAGCCAGTAATCCTCCGGTGAGAATGGCCATGCGATGCGGCTTGGCGCAAGGGCCGCAGAAATCCTGGCCGAAGCCGAGCGATGCGCCAAACGCGCGAAAGTATGCCGTGCCGACCGCGAGCGTGGCGCAGCCCCAGCCGAGTTGCGGATGCCCGCATGCAAAACCCGCCGCGACGAGGAGGACGACGTCTTCGATGCGATCGGGAGCTTCATTAAAGAGATCGCCCGCCTTGGATTTCAGCCCGCCCTCCACGGCAACAAGGCCGTCCATCATGTTGCAGAGCAGTCGGACTTGGACGCCCGCCGCGCCGAGGAAGAGTCCGATCATCGCCGGTAGTCCGTGCGGTATCATGAACATTCCGGCAGCCCCGATGCATGCAAAGCCGATCCCGGCGAGCGACACATGATTCGGAGACACCCGGCGCGAAACAAGAGCCCCGGAGAGCATGCGAGCCCAGGCAGTCGATCGGGACTTTAGCGGTCGGCGGGCGGAGTCATCGGGTGTGATCATGGATGCGAATGCGTAGTTTCGCAAATATGACAGACGAGTCGGGTGGGTGCGAGGATGATTTAATTCTACGGGACGGAGGGACGCCGGTCGGCACCCATCTTTCTGCCAGATCGAGCCGCGCATTTGGCATAAAGATGTCTGGCAGAAAAATGGCCGTCCGATTGCAGCGCTGGATGCCATTTGGAAGGTAATCGCGTAAGACGCGAAGTCCTTTCCCTTCGGAAGGCCAAGCCACTGCACCACACCGTTCCGTTTCGCTGGCAACAGCCATATCGCCCCCGTCGTCTCAGCGGGGTAGCCACTGCCCAAAATGAGCTTCTCGCCTCAATCGAATGGTTCTACGTTGCTCAATCGAAAGCATTTTGAACCCGGTCACTTCTCACTCAAATCAATTGAACATTAACCGACGGGAGTCTCGTCGCGCCGCGTAAATGCCTATCGATATCGACAAAATCATCAGCGTCGGGGGAAAGGAGTTGGTGGACCTTCTCAACTACGGCGTCCGCGCGGTCCAATCTGACTTGCTCTTTGTTTTTCTGGTCGAGGAATACCGCAACGCGCCCACTGCGCATAAGGCCGTTGCTCTTTACGAAATCTTTTGTGCTCCCCAAGCCCCTGCGCGATTGAGCGCCGCAGAATTACTGCCGCCGGTCCATCCTCAACTGGATGTCGCGCTCCGGCCTCTGCGCGCAAATGTTGCCGCTGTGAACGAGGCCCGCGTGAGCGGTTCGACTCCGCCGGTTTTGCTCCTTCCTCCGAAGTTCATTTTTGACGCGATTGTTCTCCATCTTAAAAAGAAGTCGCCGGGCCTTCGCCAGATCAAGCGACGATATCGAGTGGAGCGCACGCCTTCGGCCAATCTTCCGGGCGGACGAATGAGCGAGGCTCAGCGGTATTTTGTCGATCGGGTCTGGACTCCAAATCTGCGGCCTCGTTTGCTCGCGGTTGGTTTTCGACGGGTGGCATCGATTGGCTAGATCCAATGAATTCTGGATTTAGCTGGGGTTTGCGGCAGACTTTTCCGCATGTTTGATCCTGATGAAACAGTGCCCTACACGGTTCAACCCGACGAGAAGCAGTTCGCGGTGGTGGATTGGGAGGGTGGCGTGGTCATGGTCTGCGGGGACGCGCATAGCGCGGAGCAATACGCGGTGCTGATGACCAAGGCGTTCAGGCGTGGCTACAAGGTCGGATTTCGGACCGCAAGAAAACGCTAGCACTGCGAGGTTCGCAGCGCGCGGAGAGCGGCACCCACTACGG
>JAYSTZ010000976.1:0-5018 GCA_043719365.1 Verrucomicrobiaceae bacterium
CGTCCCGAGCGTCATCATTTTCGCCGTGAGAAACGGCACCAGCGTCTTCGGCGAAAGCACCGCGCGCGTCTCCTGGAAAAGGAACGACTTGTTCGCCGAACCGCCGCCTTTCGCGACGAAGAGAAACTTGTAAGCGTCGCCATCCACCGCGCGCAAATCCAGCTCCGCCGGGAGATTCGTGCCCGTGTTCTTTTCCTCGAACATCGTCAGCGGCGCGTTCTGCGAGTAGCGCAGATTGTTCTCCGTATAGGCTTGGTAAACGCCTTTCGATAGCGCCGATTCATCGCCTTCCGAAACCACGAGATGCCCCTTCTTCCCGTTCACAATCGACGTGCCAGTGTCCTGACAAAACGGCAGCAGCCCCGCGCTCGCGACGTCCGCATTTTTCAGCATCGTCAGCGCCACCATGCGGTCGTTTTCCGAAGCCTCCGGGTCGTCGAGAATCGCCGCGACCTGCTGCAAATGCGCGGGCCGCAGGAAAAAGTTGATGTCATGAAACGCCTGATTGCTCAGCAGCGTAAGCGCCTCGGGGGCGACCACGAGCAACTCGCGACCACCGCACGTCTCTACGCTCACATGCTCCTTGGTGAGCAGCCGGTATTCGGTCGTGTCAGCGCCGAGTTGGAAAAGTTCTTCGTAGTGAAATTCGGGTGTAGCCATGTGCATAGAGAAAAGAGATTTGGCACGAAGCGCAAGACGCGCATACTCCGCGGCATGAGCGCGCTATCGCAGCATCCGAATTTTATCTCCGTCGCGGATTATTTGCATCAAGAAGAACTGTCCGATGTGAGGCATGAGTATCTCAATGGGGCCGTTTATGCGATGGCGAGGGAGACCCTTGGGCATAGCACCATCGGGTTGAGCATTACGTGTGCATTGGACGCTCTCCTTCGTAGCACGCCATGTCGGCCTTTCAGCTCGAACGTCGCCGTCCACCTCTCCAAAGGTGAAGACAATCGTTATTATTACCCGGATGTCTCGGTGACGTGCGGCCCATTGGACCTCGCCGCTCGCGCGCTCGAAAACCCCGTCGTCATTTTCGAAGTCCTCTCGCCCACCACCGCTCGCATCGACCAGACCGAGAAAAAAGACGCTTACCTCGCTTGCGAGAGCATCCAGCACTACGTCATCGTGGACCCGGAGCGGGTGAATGTGGTCATTTACTCGCGCGAGACGGACGGCTGGAAAATGACCGCCTACGACGAACTCACCGACGCGCTCGCGCTGACCGCCATCGAAGTGACGCTCTTGCTCGCGGAGATTTACGAGGGCTGAGCGCCGCAAGCGAACGGGCGAATCCAGACGGGTTTTTATTCGATCACACGCGGGGGGACTCCCCTCGCCGTCGTGTCGATGACACATCGCATTTTCCCCGTCGGAGTCTTTTCGACCTTAATCATCCACCTCTCGATCAACGAACTCGACGGCGTCTTCTGGAGCTCACCAAAAATCGCATCCTCAACATCGCCGCCTGGAAAGCCCCCCTTCGTTTGCAAAATGTCCGCGACGGCGCGCTCGTGACCGTCGATCTGCCATTTCACTGTGCCTTCAATCCCTGCCCTCGCGCTCCGATAATGCAAATACCCGGCGACGAGAGCCAAAACCAAAAGCGCCCCGACTGTTATCCAAACCACCTGCCATTCCGCCCGGATCTTCATAGCGCTCCTCCCAGATCTTCGCGCGCCGACAACCATTCCCTGAACGCCGCAAACGCGCGCGCCCTGTGGCTCAGGCGGTTTTTCACCTCGGCGGGCAGCTCCGCGAAAGTCTCCGTCTCGCCATCCGGGATAAACAACGCATCGTATCCGAAGCCGCCGCTCCCCTGCTCCACGGGCACCACCACGCCTTCCACCGCGCCGCTCCAGGTCCCCAGCACGCGCGTCCCTTCCGCCACGGAGAGCACACAGCGAAACCGCGCAGGAAACCGCCCGCCGCCGAGCTTGTGCAGCTCTTCGATCAAGCGCGCGCGGTTTGACGCATCCGTCGCGCCCTCGCCGGAATACCGCGCCGAAATCACCCCCGGCGCACCGCCCAGCGCATCCACCTCCAGCCCCGAATCATCCGCCAGCACCCAGCCCGCAAACCGCTCCGCCGCATGGAGTGCCTTGATGGCCGAGTTTTCCTCAAACGTCGCGCCCGTCTCCTCCGCTGCGGGCAGTTCGGGAAAAGCGGTGAGGTCCACCACCTCCCAAGGCGCCCCCAGCATGGCGCGAAACTCTCCGGTTTTGTGGGCGTTTTTTGTGGCGATGATGATGCGTTGCATCCAGCGAGATAAAGCGCGCCTTCGTCAGGGAGCAAGCCGCCAGTCCAAGTTGGCAGACCGTCCGGCCAAAAACTGCTCGCCTGCTCGAAGCCGCCCCTGTCGGCTAGGCAATGAAGAAGCGGATCAATTGTCATCTTATTGCCACCTCGACTCCATCGGCTGTTGCGAATTACTACCGCTTTTTTATGCCCGCCATCTTTATGCCAAAACGGAGCCTCTCATTTTGGCATAAAGATGTTGGGCATAAAAATGGGGACAAGGCGTGATGGTATATCGCACGACGGCGAAATCATCATCCCATTCATCAACGACGGCCACATGGGCGTCTGCGTGGAATGCAGCATCGACGGCGGCCCATGGGGCTTCGTCACCATCTACACCACCAGCCCCTAAAACGACGCCCGCCCGCTCGCCCCCGGCAAAACCGCCGAGAGCCGCCGCTACCGCCTCTGCTTCTAGGACGGCACGCCCACCACCGCCGAAATCGCCTTCGGCGGGAACAACTAATCCGGCACCGAAGAGCAAAACAACCGGAGCGTGGTCGCAGCACGCGCCCCACGTTTTGTTTTCCGCAAAGCGCGAGAAGTAGCACGCGAGTCCCTTCGCGTTTTCGACGCAACTCGCGAAGCGACCAATATTGTGAAGTGCCGCTTCGCGGGAGGCGTAAAGCCGCGAAGGGACTCGCGAGCTACTTTCTTCGCGCTTCGCGCGACAAAGCGGTAGAAATCCCTTGGCCGAGCCCGAAGGAGTGATACACGAAACCCACGCGCTCGCCATTCACTCACTCCAACGACGCCGACCGACTATGACGAACCGTTACATGCTCTGGTAAAAAACAAATGGTGACCAACATCCACCCCCTTTCACTCGGTGCGCGAATATTTGGCGCGCTTTTTTGCGTTGGCGTTGTCTGGCTGTGGTATTCAGTCATTCAATTCCAGACGGACGATGTAGGCAATTATTCCGTGGTGACGGGGACATTGGTTTCTGCCGACGAGCGCATCAGCTACGTCAAGACTAAGTCTGGGCGGCTTGAGATTCGTTTAAAGGAAAATACGGTGCGTTACTGCGTCGATCCGAGCGGGTATCTTGAGTATTTTAACCGGAAGGCATTCTTTAATGAGGTTTCAAAGGGTGACACCGTTCAACTCAGTGCCCTTGCTTCGGAGATAGCAGCGCCTCGCACGTTTCTCCTTAATTCGACGCCGACCGTGTTCGTTTACGGGGTCCAAGCCGACGGTCGCGACTATTGCACGGTTCAGGACCACATAGCGTGGCAAAAGCGCGAATATTGGGTTAGACTTGGTTTTGCTGTTTGTGGCAGTGGGATCATCGCACTTGCTTTTGTCCGAACTCGTCGGTTTCCGGTGCAGTCCCAAATCACACGTTTGCGAAAGTAGGCAGCAAAAGACCGCAGCGAGCGGGAGGGCTGGGGAATAACACGAAGGTTTCGCCCGCGCGAAGAGTGACGCGACGAACTCATCATCATCCCACGCCGAAGGCGTTTCATCACTCAGCCCAACGGTTGATGCGAGGAACGAGCATCTACCTTGGGTCCGCAGCGCCGCACGTGATATACCCCGCAAGGGGTTTCATCAAAACGCACGCCACGAATGAAACCCCGTTCGGGGTATATGCCGCGTGGCGGATGACCCAAGGTAGCTCGTGCCTCTCAACCTTGGGCTGAATGATTCAACGCCGTTGGCGTTCGAATAGCCAAGCCCGCAGGAGTGCAATCCCTATTAAGGAATTTCAATGGGTTCCTCGCCGCTTCCGTCCGATATCCAGCCATACATCCCGCAATCAAACTCAACAGTCCACGACGGCTTCAGCAATTTGCGCGATTGCGTGCTGGTCGGCTCCATGGAGGAAAAAAACCGAAGCCTGTAGGGTTCGATGAGCCTTGACTTGCGATGTGCATGAAGCCACTTCACGACGGTCATGATCTCCTCGGGTTTCAAGTCCACAATCACGATGTTTCGTTCCGTTTTCCCGATCTCTTTTCCGACGTCTTCGATGATGCGTGATGGTTTCCTGCTCACAAGTCCGCCAGTGGCAACGGCGTTGCGAAACTCCCCTTTCAACTTCGGCCACTGCAATTCAGGCGGCGTTTCTTTGACCGGAATAGCCTTGATGGAGGCGGGTGCGGCACCGTTTTCATTCTTACCCGCGCTTTTATAAAACGCCGCGACGCAGATGAGGACGACTCCGAGAATAGAAAAGTATAACTTCACCGTCCGACTTGTGGCGCATCTTTGATCGGCCAGTCCGGCGAGTCGGTGCGGGCGGATTCGAAGAGGGCTTTGGCTTTTGCGATGAGGTCGGGTTTTTCGGCGGCGAGGTCGGTGGATTCGCCGAGATCTTTTTCGAGGTCGAAGAGTTGCACGGGGGCGTCGCGGCGTTTGAGGCGGATGGCTTTCCAGCGCTGGTCGATGATGACGGCTTGTGAGAAGCCGCCTTCGTGGAACTCCCAATACATCGGCTGCCGTAGCGGGGGCGTGAAGGGGACGTTGCGCAGGAGGCTGGCGAAGCTTTGGCCGTCGAGGTTCTCGGGCGGTCGCACGCCGGCGAGGTAGGCGAATGTGGGGAGGATGTCGGCGAACCAATAGGCGGTGCCGTTTTCCGCGCCGGCGCGGGTGGTGCCGGGCCAGCGGGCCACGGTGGGGACGCGGATGCCGCCTTCGGTGAGGTTGCGCTTGAGGCCGTTGAGGGGGCCGTTGGCGTCGAAGAGCTCGGGGTCGTTGCCGCCTTCTTT
>JAYSTZ010000977.1:0-5015 GCA_043719365.1 Verrucomicrobiaceae bacterium
CCCGCACTCCAAAGCCTAGCGGCACTCTCACGCGCTCTCGCATTGGGGAGCCTTCTGAAAAGATGTGTATAAAGCTCAGGGCAGAACCTCATCGCCTTCCGCATCTTGCACGGTGCGCGAAGCCACTCGCGCCAACTTCGCCCATGAACGCATCCAGCGAAAAGGCAGAGAGCGCGGAAGTGCTGGGCAACATCAAGCGGTCCCTGGGCCTGTCGAAGGGGGCGCTGCTATGAAGAAGGGGTGGCAAACAAAGCGCCTGGGCGATGTAACGACGAAAATCGGCAGCGGCGCTACGCCTCGTGGCGGCGACGAGTCTTACAAAACTGAGGGCATCTCGCTCATCCGCAGCTTGAGTGTCTATGACGACGGCTTCCGCGAAGCGAAGCTGGCGCACATTGATGATGAGCAAGCCGACGATCTCTCCAATGTCGTTGTCGAACCACACGACGTGCTTCTGAATATCACTGGAGCATCCGTTGCCCGATGCTGCCGTGCGCCCGCTGACTTCTTGCCTGCCCGCGTGAATCAGCACGTTTCAATCATCCGGCCCGTTAAACAGAAGCTCGACTCTGATTTTCTCCACTACCTGCTGATTTCAAAAATCTACAAGGACCGCCTCTTGCACACAGGCGAAGAAGGCGGGTCAACTCGACAAGCGATTACGAAGGCGCAACTTCAGGAATTTGTTGTCGAGTTCCCTGACTCGCTGGCCGAGCAGCGGCGGATCGTGGGGGTGCTGGACGAAGCGTTTGAGGGGCTCGCCACCGCCAAAGCCAACGCCGAAAAGAACCTCCAAAACGCCCGCGCCCTCTTCAAAAGCCACCTCCAATCCGTCTTCACACAGCGAGGGCCGGGGTGGGTGGAGAAGCGGTTAGAAGAAGTGTGCGGACTACAAAATGGTTTTGCATTCAAGAGCAGCACGTTCAAGCCATCCGGTGCTCCCATCCTGCGAATCTCGAACATTCAGGACGGTTGCATTGACGCCGGCAACCGCCTCGTGTTCTTCGACCCGAAGGACTATCGCGAGAACCTCGACCGGTATCGCATCGTCGAAGATGACTTGCTGATTGCGATGTCGGGCGCAACGACTGGAAAACTTGGCTTCAACACCGAGAGTACGGTTTATTACTTGAACCAGCGCGTCGGAAAGTTTGAGCCGAGCGAGAAGCTCAACAAGCGTTTCCTCTATCACTTCCTGTCCACGAAGGTTGATGAGAACCTCCGCATTTCAGCAGGCGCGGCGCAGCCCAACTTGAGCACGGAGCAAATCAAAGGGTTTGTTCTGCCGCTACCGAGCGTTGATGAGCAGGAACGCATCGTTGAAGCGTTGGAAACCCTCTCCGAACAAACCCACCACCTCGCCCGCCCCTACGAGCAGAAGCTCGCCGCGCTGGGCGCATTGAAGAAGTCGCTGCTGCACCAAGCCTTTAGCGGGGAGTTGTAGAGTCTCCCCGCTTGACCCACAGTATGAGCGACCGTAGATTATGAGCGATGCTGAAAACCAAACAGGAAATCTTTCTGGACCTGCGAACAAAACGCTCGTTCGCTGGCGTCCGTGGCCGTGTGAAAGCTGCCGTGGCAGCTCAACCGCGCTCGGTTTCCTTGTCGGAAGCTTTGGCTCAATCCCGGAAATTCCGCACCGTGATCGAAACTGCCAAATAGACTGGCAGAAGAAATGGGAAGCTGGCCGGCTTCTGGAATGGATTCAGGGCTGCCCGCACACGCAATGGACGGAGATGGGCCTACCCCGGCTCGATGAAGGCTCAGAGCACCTTGTGCTCTTTGATGGAGGCACAAGTGAAGTCGTGAAGATCACCCTGCCGGGAACCTATGGGGACTACTACGAGATCATTGAGGATCGAATCTCCCAGTTCGACAGCACCCCGGTGGAATACCTGTTGCGCATGAGATGGTGGGAGGCACTTTTTTCAACAGCTCCTGCACCCATTGGCATGACGGATTCGGGCCAGATCGTCTCGCGCCAGAGGTATATCCAAGGCGACCCGCTTCCCCCGCAGGAAAGGGTGGATCAATTTCTCGTCGAGGCCGGGGCAGTAGCAGTGAAACAGTCTTGCTGGCTATGGAAAAAAGTGGAGCCGGACTCGCGGGTCGAGATATGGATCGGGGATGCGCGTTCGGACAATTTTGTTTTGGCAACGGGCGAAATCATCCCCATCGACATCCGAATTTGGGGCGTTCCCGTTTCAACCCAGATAACAACTCTATGAAAGCAGTCATGTCGCTGCGGACGACATATCTCGCGGACGTGTCGCAAAAACTTAAAACTCGCAACACGTTTTCTTGACTCACACTTGACTTACCGCCGTGGCTTATGAACCGCAATTCACCATCCGTCCGCGCCTGCTTTCGCTGGTGGAGCGGATCGCGGCTTTGCGATCTTGAATTGCAACGGTTGCAAATACCTACTTTCGTAGCCATGACGCGTTCTCGTGTCGCTGCGGACGACACATCGCCCGGACGTGTCGCAAAAACTTAAAAATCGCAACACGTCTTCTTGACGTGTCGCTTTCGACGACAGATGATGCCACTCATGTCGCCGGAAAACAAATATGAGGATGATGGGCCGCCGAAGTGGCGAGCCGACCAGCCTTTTAATGATCTCCCGCTTTTGCCCCCGGCTGGGGAGCTGGAGACGCGGACGGTGCTGAAGCGTTGCATCACCGCTCGTGCGGCGCTGGCGGAGTTGAAGCAGGCGGCGGAGCTAATCCCCAATCAAGGCGTGCTGATCAATACGCTGCCGCTGCTGGAGGCGCAGGCGAGTTCGGAGATCGAGAACATCGTCACGACTACGGATCGGCTGTTTCAGTTTCGCGATTTGGATGAAAAGGCGGACCCGGCGACGAAGGAGGCGCTGCGTCATAGTCATGCAGTGATGGAGGGCTTTCGGTCGCTGACGACACGCCCGCTTTCCACAGGGACTGCGGAGGAGGTGTGCAGCCACATCAAGGGCACAGAGATGCGGGTGAGGAAGATTCCGGGCACAGCGCTTGCACGGATGACGGGGGAGATTGTCTATACGCCGCCGGTGGGCGAGGATTTACTGCGGTCGCTGCTGGCAAATTGGGAGCGGTTTTTGCACGAGGCGACGGAGGTGGACCCGCTGGTGCGGATGGCGGTGGGGCATTATCAGTTTGAGGCGATCCACCCTTTTACGGATGGAAATGGGCGGACGGGGCGGGTGTTGAACAGCTTGTTTTTTATCAGCGAGGGGCTGTTGTCGCTGCCGATTCTTTACCTGAGCCGCTACATCATCCAGCACAAGGCGGACTACTACGGGCTGCTGCGGGAGGTCACGCGCTCGGAGACTTGGGAGGCGTGGGTATTGTTCATCTTACGAGGCGTGGAGGAAACGGCTCACTGGACTGTGGGGAAGATCGCGGCGATCCGGCAGCTTCAGGCGCAGACGGTGGAATACGCACGGAAAGCAGCGCCGAAAATCTACAGCCATGAGCTGGTGAATCTGATTTTTGAGAAGCCCTACTGCCGAATCAGCGATGTGAGCAATGCGGGGATTGCGGGGCGGCAAGCGGCTTCGCGCTATCTCAAACAACTGGTCGAAATCGGCGTCCTGCGGGAGCAGCCATTTGGTAAGGAAAAGCTGTTTTTGCATCCCAAGTTTTTATCGCTTTTGACACGCGAGGAAAACGCCTTCAATCCGTATCCATGAACGAAGCCGAAACGAGAGCCGAGCACATCGACCCAGCGCTGAAGGCGGCGGGCTGGGGCGTGGTGGAGGGGAGCCGCATCCGGCGGGAGTATGCGATTTCGCCGGGGCGCATCGAGGGGCACGGGAAAAAGGGCAAGGGGCTGACGACGGATTACATCCTGGAATATCGCAATACGAAGCTGGCGGTGGTGGAGGCAAAGGCGTGGGACGTGGCGCTGACGGAGGGCGTGGCGCAGGCAAAGAACTACGCGGGAAAGCTGGCGGTGCGCTTTGCCTATGCCACCAACGGCGACGGAATCTACGCGATCGACATGGAGACGGGCAAGGAAGGCGAGATCGCCGCCTATCCCACGCCGGACGAACTGTGGGCTATGACTTTCGCGGAGGCCGATGCGTGGCGCGATGCTTTCGCCGCCGTGCCGTTTCCCGACAAGAGCGGCAGTTGGACCCTCCGCTTCTATCAAGAAACCTCGGTCAACCGCGTGCTGGAGCGCATCATCGCCCGACAAAGGTGCATCCTCCTGACGCTGGCCACGGGCACGGGGAAGACTGGTTCCTCGCTGATTCCAGTGGCTGGGGATGAACTGGGCGGGGTAGGCGGAGGGTTTAGCCGGGTAGGGAAGGCTGGCAGGACGGGCGATAAGATAGTTTGTCCGGGGAAGTCTTTTCGCGGCGGCGGCAGATCGGTCAGGCAAGGCCGACCCGACCTTTCCTGAGAAAATCATTGCCTCTTCCACGACACCGGGGCTTTTGTTCCGTCGTTCCCCGCAAAGATACCCCGCCGCCTGACCGGACCTCCCTGTCCCGATCCAAGGCTGCCGGAGGATGTCCTCGTCGTCAGGGAGCCGTCCGATCCAATGCTATCCATGCAGCCGCGCAAAACCACGCTATGAAAAAATTGCTATTGGCCTTGGGCCTCGTCCTGTTGGGCCTCACGGGGCTCGCCCAGGGCACCATCAACGGCAAGAACTCCGCCGTCGCCTCGCCTCTGCTCGATTCCAACGGCCTCAAGCTCCCCGTGACCGCGGGGCGCGTCCAGGTCCTCTATGGTGACGTCGTCCTGAACTCCGACGACACGCTCACCATCCCCGGCGTCTTTGCGACCGGTGTGCTCACCGTCCCCGGCGTCGCCGCGGGCGGCACCGCCAAGATCACGGTCCGCGCTTGGGATGTCCGTGCCGGCATCACCTTCGCCGCGGCCCAGGCCGCCGGGTCCGGGTTCGGCTCCACCAGTTTCGATGTGGTCGGGCTCGGAGGCGCGCTGACGCCGCCGCCGGGTCTGGACAACTTCAAGGGCCTCACCTTGGCCGGCGCCCCGGTGTTCGTC
>JAYSTZ010000978.1:0-5015 GCA_043719365.1 Verrucomicrobiaceae bacterium
AGGAACTGGAGCAAATGGCCGAAAATTTCAAAGACGCCAACAACCTCGAAGACGCGCTGAAGAATCTCGCGAAGGCAAAGCAGCTCAACCAGGACGGCAAACTCGACGGCGCAGACGCTGCGGACGCGAAGACCATGGCGGACTATGAAAAGCTCTACAAAGAACTCATGGGCGAAGGCGGAGGCCAGGGCCAGGGCCAGGGCGACGGACAGGGCAAGGCCGGTCAGAACCCCGGACGAGGCAACGGCGGAACTCCCGGCGAAGATCCCAACGCGGTCACTAAAACGAAGGACGAAAAGTCGAAGACGAAAATGGGCGCGGGCAAGCTGCTCATGCAGTGGAAGGAAGAAGGAGTGGGCGAGACCGGCGCAAAGGCGCAGGATTATCAAGAGGCCGTAAAAGCGGTGCGCGAGGGAGTCGCGGAGGCGATTCGCAATGAACGCATCCCGCCGGGCTACCACGGGGCGATTCAGAAATACTTCGACCGACTGCCCGACAAAGCGAAATAGTCCCGCGTGAATTTTCGCATCGCTCTATTTTTTCTACTTCCATTCGTCACCTTCGCGGAAACGAAGATCGAAGCGGTCGCCGGCCAGCCGGATTTTTCCGTCGAATGGGACGGTTCAACAGACCTCAGCGCAATCACGTGGCTGCGCGAAGATCGGTTCTTTGTCGTTTCGAATCGCGAGAAAGCTCTCTACCCTCTGCGACTGGAAATAAGCCCGGAGACGGGGCGTATTTCCGAAGCAGAGTTTGGTAAAAAGATTCCAGTGAAGACGGAGGAATCCGATTTTGAAGGGCTCATCTACATGCCGTCGAAAAACCGCTTCTACATCAGCACCGAGGCGCGCAGCCGAATCGTCGGCTTCGACCTCGATGGCGACGCGACCTTCAAAGTCGAAGTGCCAAAAATCTTCCGCCAGACCCGCCAGAACAAGAGTCTGGAGTCGCTGGCGTGGAGCGAGGAACGCCACGAAATGTGGACCGCGAATGAAGACGCTCTGGAATGCGATGGCGCGGAAAGCGGCCGGGAAAAAGGCGCGTTGGTGCGGCTGCAACGGTTCGATGGAAATCTCGCGCCATCGGGGCAATTTGCCTACCACACGGAGCCGTCGCTGTTTCGCGTAGGGCATCAAGGCACGGGAGTCACAGACATGGCGCTCCTGCCAAACGGCGACCTGCTCGTGCTGGAGCGCGTGATCACCGTCGGCTTTTGCGTGCGCATTTTCCGGGTGGAACTGGACGGCGCGACGGATATCTCAAAAGTCGAATCGCTAAAAAACGCGGACGATGTGAAGCCCGCGAAAAAGCATCTCCTTTTTGAACAGCTTTCCGGCGCGGTGAACTTCGAGGGAATCGCGCTCGGGCCAACGCTCGCCGATGGCAGTCGCAGCCTTATTCTCGTCGCCGACAATGGCGGCGGCCCGACTCATCATTTCATCCCGCTCCGACTGCGGATGAATGAGCGGGAAAAGCCCAAGAAGGACGAGTAGTCGCTTTTTACCCTTCCGGCGGGCGAACTCCTACGGCTTGATGGTGCCATGAACATTGCCGTCTTTTCAGCGAAACGCTACGACCGTGAATTTCTCGTTGCCGCCAATGCAGGCCGGCACACGCTGCGGTTTCTGGAGCCAAATCTCAATGAAGAGACCTGCTCGCTCGCGGCGGGTTTTGATGCGGTCTGCGTCTTCGTAAACGACACACTCAACGCCGCTGTGTTGGAGACCATCGCAGCTTTCGGCGTGAAACTCGTGGCGCTCCGATGCGCGGGGTTTAACAACGTGGATCTGGCCGCTGCTGCACGTTTGAAAATGTGCGTCGTGCGTGTGCCCGCCTACTCGCCGCACGCTGTGGCGGAGCATGCGGTCGGTTTGGTACTGATGCTCAATCGCAAGCTGCACCGCGCTTACAACCGGGTCCGCGAAGGGAACTTCAGTCTCGACGGGCTCCTCGGCTTCGACCTTTGCGGGCGCACTGTCGGCGTGGTTGGTACGGGGCGAATCGGCACCGTGTTCGCAGGAATCATGGCGGGCTTCGGCTGCCGCATTCAGGCTTTTGATCCGACGCCCAATCCTGAGCGGATGCCGCCGGGCACGAGCCACGTTTCGTTGGAAGAGCTTTTCGCATCCAGCGACATCATCAGCCTTCACTGCCCGCTCACTCCGGAGAATCATCATCTCATCGACGAACGTTCGATCTCGGGGATGAAGCCGGGCGCGATGATCATCAATACGAGTCGCGGCGGACTGCTCGACACGCCCGCAGTCATCAAGGCGCTGAAGACAGGACAGGTCGGCGCGCTCGGCCTTGATGTGTATGAAGAAGAGGGCGATTTGTTCTTCGAAGACCTCTCGGACCGTATCATCCCCGACGACGTGTTCTCGCGCCTGCTCACATTTCCCAATGTCGTCATCACGGGGCATCAGGCATTTTTCACCCGCGATGCGCTGGAAAAGATCGCGCAAACGACAATGTCCAATGTTGATGAATGGCTCGCAAAGGGAACTTGCACGAATGCTGTGAAAGCACATTGATCTGCTTTGCGGCGCAACTGGAGGGGATGGCAGATCCTGAATGACGAAATGCAAGCGTGCGGTGAAATCTACTCGCTTGCCTCTCGGCATCCGTCATTTCATCCCGCTAGCGCCCTACATCGCACTTGGTGAGCTTCACCATCTCGTCCCAGCCGGTGCATTCGCCGAGGACTTCGATCGGGCCACCTTTGGCGATGCGGATTTCGTTGCCCTCTTTCGGGATGAGGACCAGCAGCGTGTTCGTGCCGAACTTGTCTTCGCGATAGCGCCACTTCGATGTGTTAAAGGTGCATTGCGCCCAGCCTGTGCCGCCGGAGGGCGACACGAAGATTTGCAGATTCGTCGCGTCATTCGGGTCCACGCGATAGCCCGCCATCACGCCGCGCACGACGAAGCGCACGCCCTTATACGTCTTGTCTGCGCGGCCACGGTCGGCGCTGTAGGCTTGCAGGAGCGTCTCCACGGGGACAATCACTCCAGCCTCAGCTTTGGTGATCGGCACGTTCGCATTCTGCAACCGCTCGATCGCCTGCTTCACGGCCACCGCGTCGTCGAGCTTGCCCTCCATCGTGAGCTGCTTCTTGTATTCCACGAGCTTCGGCAGCGACTCGTTCACGACGCCGGAGACGAGCTCTTGCATCCGGGTCACCATCGTGGTTTGCAAACTGCGCAGCGACTTCGGCTCCTTCACGTAGTTCGCCTCGGAGAGCGCCTGCTCGGCCTGGATGCGCGTCCGCTCGGTCCGCACCGCGAGAGCCGCTTCGAGGTCTGCAGCTTTCTGAAACTGAATCCGCAACTCGCCGAGCGCCAGGTCATACTTCGCAATCAAGTCACGCCTCACCGACCCGATCCGGTCCTCCACCTTTTGCGCCTCGGCCTCGCCGATGCCCGCCGCCGTCGGCTTAATCTGCGCGACGAGCGGCGACGCGAGGAAAAAAATCGCCATTACTATTCCGGAAAAGTTCATCGGCGCGAATGAATGCGGATGCGCATTCGTTGGCAAGGTCGATTGCAGTAATCAGGACTTCGCCTCGGGCAATCCAAGCCATGCGAGCGGCAAAAAAGTGATCGACACCCTCTTCTTCAAGGAAGCGGTTCGGAAGCATTGACCGCGAGCAGTTCCTAGAGATCTACCGCCCTTTCAAAATCCAATCCGGTCAACGTAGATCCCCCTCCAATACCGCCCTCTTTCATTGAAAAAGCTCCTGTTCCTATTTGCCCACCTCGCTCTTCACTCGCCCTATACACAATTCGATGTGCTCATCGTCTGCCTCGACACCCACGCACTTGCGCTTCGTTCGCAGCGCCGCAACGGCTGTCGTGCCTCCGCCGAGAAATGGATCCAGCACGAGATCTCCTTCGTTCGTAGAAGCAAGGATGCAACGCTCCACGAGCCTCAGTGGTTTCTGAGTCGGATGCTTCCCGTGCGTCTTTTCGTCACCACTTGGCGCGGTCATGTTCCATACGGACTTCATCTGTTTTCCCGCGTTTGTTTTTCGCATCAGATCGTAGTTAAAGCAGTGTTTGCTCTTCTCATTCTTCGCAGCCCACAAGATCGTTTCGGTTGAGTGCGTAAAGTAGCGGCACGAGAGGTTTGGAGGCGGATTTGGTTTCTCCCACGTAATGTCATTCAGCACCTTCATCCCAAGCTGCTGCATCGCGTAGCCAATTGAAAATATCACGTGATGGGTTCCGCTGACCCAGATCGTTCCGTTGGGCTTCAGCACTCGCTGACAGCGCCGCAGCCATTCCAGATTGAACTCGTGATTTAGCTCCGGGCCTCTGGACTTATCCCAATCGCCCTTGTCAACTTTGACCATCTTTCCTGCCTGGCACGTGATCCCGCCATTGGAGAGGAAGTAAGGAGGATCGGCAAAGATGCAGTCAAACCGACCTTGAGGATACTGGTCGGCGATGGCATCGAGGAGTTCAAGACTGTTGCCACAGTAGAGTGAAATGCCCCGTTCATCGTTCTCGTAAACGAGCTTTGGGGCAGTCGGTAAAACGAAACTCTGGGACGGATAAATTGCGCCGTCTTCGCGAACGATAACCGAGGATCCCCCCGCTGCGTCAGGTAGTTCTGTTGCGATGAGCGGTTCGCCGTCAGCTTTTTTTTGTCCCCGCGATTTTTGTTTCTTCTGCACGGATGATCCATGGATCGGCTCTCCGCCCCGAAGCAAGCCTCACATTCCCTCAAAGAACCCGCCGCCCCGCGCATCCTCTCCGGCACGATGAACCTACTCACTCGCACTCTGCTCCTTTTCACCGCCGCAACCGCCGTCGCCGAAGACATGACGCCGCTCTTCAACGGCAAAGACCTCGCCGGCTGGGTCCCCGTCAACATCGCGCCGGGCACCTTCAGCGTGAAGGACGGCGTCCTCATCACCACCGGCTCGCCCGTCGGCGTCATCCGCACCGAGAAGATGTATGAAAACTGCATCATCGAACTCGAATGGCGGCACATGACCAGCGGCGGCAACT
>JAYSTZ010000099.1:0-4567 GCA_043719365.1 Verrucomicrobiaceae bacterium
TGTGATTCGCAGCGTCGCGGGTGGTATTCTCGTGCAAAACCGCGACAATTACGCCGTGGAGAAGCGCGAAGAAGCGACCGTGCGCAAGCCCACCGCCGACGAACTGGCCGCGATGGAGTTTGGCTGGAAGGTCGTGAAGCACGTGAAGTCCAACGCCATCGTCTATGCCTCGAAGGATCGCACGCTCGGCGTCGGTGCAGGCCAGATGAGCCGCGTGGATAGCTCGCGCATCGCCGTCTCCAAGGCGAACGACGCCGGCCTTTCGCTCATCGGCAGCGCAGTTTGCTCGGATGCATTCTTCCCGTTTGCCGACGGCCTCATCGCAGCAGCCGAGGCCGGAGCCACATGCGCCATCCAGCCCGGCGGTTCGCAACGCGACCCGGAAGTGATCGCCGCCGCGAACGAACGCGGCATGGCGATGCTCCTCACCGGGATACGGCACTTCCGGCACTAGAGGAAGTCGGTGTGATTGGTGAATGGTCATTTGTGATTGGTCGCAAGCGTGCTTGCGTTTACTTTCACAAAGCTCGGTCCATTCGCGCCTGCGCCAAATCACTACTCACTAATCACCAATCACAATGAATCCATGCATCTCGGCGTAAACATCGATCATATCGTCACGCTCCGTCAGGCGCGCTATGTCGCAAATATAGACGCCCATAATGCCGAGCCTGATGTGCTCGCTGCGGCTGCCATCTGCGAAAAAGCCGGCGCGCAGGGAATCACCATTCACCTCCGCGGGGACCGCCGCCATATCCAGGACGCCGACGTTTTCCGCCTGCGGGAAAAGCTCGCGACCAAGCTGAACCTCGAAATGGGCAACAGCGCGGAGATCCTCGAAATCGCCCTGCGCGTGAAGCCAGACGACGTTTGTCTCGTCCCGGAAAACCGACAGGAAGTCACGACCGAGGGCGGGCTGGATGTCGTCGGACAGTTCGACGCGCTGCGTGCCACGGTGGACAAACTTCGCGCGGGCGGAATCCGTGTGAGCATGTTCATCGAGCCGTCCGCCGAGCAAATCACTGCATCGCATTTGATGGGCGCGGAAATGGTCGAGCTCCACACCGGCGCGTTCGCCAACGCTCAAGGCGATGCGCAGACCGCCGAGCTCGCCCGCATTTGCGAAGCTGCCGAATTTGCCCACTCGCTCGGACTGCAAGTGAACGCGGGTCACGGGATCAATTACACCAACATCGCGCTCATTCGCACGGTCCCGCATCTCGTGGAACTGAACATCGGCCACAGCATCGTCTGTCGCGCTGTGTTTGTCGGCCTCGACGCCGCCGTGCGCGAAATGATTGCGCTCATGCGCTGAACCGCCGTGACTCCTTTCCTAAAAGGCATCGGCGTGGACATCGTCGAGATCAGCCGGATCGAGACTGCGATCTCGCGGCAGGGGAAGCCGTTCATCAACCGTGTTTTTCTCCCCAGCGAACAAGGATACTGCGACCAACACCGGCAACCATCCCGAAGCTACGCCGCCCGTTTCGCCGCGAAAGAAGCCGTGGCGAAGGCGTTCGGCACGGGCATCGGGGCAAGCGTCTCGTGGCTCGACATTGAGGTGTGTCGTACCGAGGCCGGCGCTCCGTTTATTGTGCTGCACGGAACGGCGGCGGAGACCGCGAAGGAGCGGGGCGTAACGCAGATTTTGCTGAGCCTCAGCCACAGCGAGCACTACGCCGTCGCGAACGTCGTACTGGCCGGATAGAAAAAATCTTTCCTCCCGGCGGGGTGTTCTGGCACTGTCCGCCATGGCTGCTCTGGACGCTCAATTTTACAAAACCGCCGACGAGTTTTTCCCTTCCGTCGCACACACTGCGCTCACGTATGACGACGTGACGCTCGCCACGCTCTACAGCGATGTCCTGCCGCGGGAGACAAAGCTCGATAGCATCCTGCACGAGCGACTTCCGCTTCATCTTCCCATTATTTCGGCGGATATGGACACGGTCACGGAGTCGCCAATGGCGATCGCAATGGCGCGGGCCGGCGGGCTGGGTCTCATCCATTGCAACATGTCCGAGCGACAGCAGCTCTCGGAGGTGTCGCGGGTGAAGAACAACGTCCACGGGCTCATTCAGGATCCGATCAAAGTGCAGCCCTCGCAGGTGATCGGCGACGTGCTCGCGATCATCGATGAGCGGCGGTTCGGCTTCAGCACATTCCCCGTGGTGGACGAAGCGAACGTGCTCATCGGCCTGCTTCCCGGCCACACCGTCCGCCCCCGGTATGCCACGCGTAAGGTCGGCGACGCGATGATTCCGCGCTCGCAAGTTCAGACGATCCACGAGGATGAATTGGGCAACGATCCCATAGCCGTGGCGGATCGTTTTTTCACCGAGCACATGGGCATCCATAAATTGCTCGTCGTGGGAAATGGCGACGTTCTCCGCGGGCTGTTCACGCTTTCGGATATTGAGCGTATTCTCCACGAACGCGGCTCGCAATTTAAGCCCGCACGCGACTCAAAGTTCCGGCTGCTTTGCGGAGCGAGCCTCGTGGGCATGCGCAAATCGGACGGCTCGCTGGATAGCGACCGTATTCTCGGCCACGTGGGAGCGCTCGTGGAGCGCGGATGCGACACGATTGCCGTCTCCACCGCCCACGGGCACAGCAGCGGCGTGGGCGATATCGTGAAGCTCATTCGCGCCGAACATAAGGATTTGCCAATCATCGCGGGCAATGTGACGAGCGGCGCAGGCGTTGAATTCCTCGTCGAGTGCGGGGCCAACATCATCAAGATCGGCCAGGGGCCTGGATCGATATGCACGACGCGCGTCGTCGCCGGAGTCGGCATCCCGCAGCTCACCGCGCTCTACGTAGCCAGTCGCGCAGCGCAGGCAAAAGGCGCGACGATCGTCGCCGACGGCGGAATCGTGAAGAGCGGCGACATCGTCAAGGCACTTACACTCGCGAACGCCGTGCTGTGCGGCGGACTGCTCGCTGGTTGTCCAGAGGCACCCGGACAGATCATGGAAATCAATGGCAAGCTCTTCAAGCAATACCGAGGAATGGGAAGCGTCGCCGCGATGCAGGCGGGCAGCGCCGCGCGCTACGGCCACAGCAGCAAGGACGCTGCCCGCAAAGTCACGGCTGAGGGCGTCGAGGCCGTGAAGGAAGTCAGCCCGCCGGTCGAAACCGTCCTCACGCAGCTCGCGGGCGGCGTGCAAAGCGGGCTCGGCTACCTCGGTGCGCGCAACCTCACGGAACTCCGTGAGAAAGCCCGCTACATCCAGGTCACCAGCGCCGGCCAGCGCGAGAGCGCGCCGCACGACATTGTGGAAATCAAGGCGGCGAAGTAAGGCGCGGCTGGTTGCTGGATGACGGCACGAGTAAGCAGTGGTCAGTAAGCAGTAACACCGACTACTTCCTACTTCCTACGGACCACCGCCCTCGTTACCCGGCTCGCAATCTCCAAAGCGTGAGAGATGTCTGCTGAGCAAACCATCAGGTTCGTCACGGCGCGGATGGTCTCCGGGCCAAGCGCCAGAACGCGAAGCCCGGCTTCCGCCAGCTTTTTGGCAACGTTCGGAGCAGGCATCGTCAGCACCCGCGCCATCACGATGTTTGTCTGAACGGTGGCGGGATCGAGCTCGAGTCCCGGCAGGTGGCTCAACCCCACTGCCAGAGCACGCGCATTGGCATGATCTTCGGCGAGCCGTGCGCGATGGTGCGCCAGCGAGTAAAGGGCGCCAGCGGCGATGATGCCTGCCTGCCTCATGCCTCCGCCGAACATTTTCCGAAACCGCCGCGCCCGCTGGATGAAGTCCCGCAAAGCGCGGACCCGATGGGGGATCCGAGCCCTATTGAGAAACATACGCTCACCGAGTCGAAGTGCGCTGCGTATTCACGCTCGGTAATAAAAGTCAACAGATCCGCCATCTGTTGCGCGGTCATGCCGGTCTCGATTCCATCGGGCATGAGCGACTGCGCGGGGCGCTCGATCTTCGCGATGTCGGCGGTTGCGATAGCTCGTTCGGCTGCGCCCGGCATTCGGAGCACGACACCGGCGGGAGATTGGTTGGCGAGAATTCCCTCGATTGCTCCACCGGCTTTCAGCGTGACGATGCCGAGCAGCTTCCCGCGTCCCGCAAGGGCGGAGGCATCGAGGACTGGACCCACTGGGCTGCCATTGCCGCCGAAGCGATGGCAGACGGCGCACCGGTCGGCGAAAAACGCCTGTCCGCGTTTTGCATCACCGGTGAGTGTGAGCGCGGGACGAAATTGCGCGACTGCCTCCGCGCGGGTCGCATTTGGTTTTGGCGCGACATAGTCCACCGTGGAGCCTTTCGGGGCGGCGGAGGGTTGATGCTCCTCGGCGTGCGCTTTGCCACCATGGCGGCGATGGCTGGCGCGCGTTTCCAGGCGGGCGGCGGTGCCGCGATACCAGCCGTTCGGGTGGCTGCGAGCGGGTGCGGAGATGGAGGTTCAAATACTACAGCCATGAAGCGGATAATTATTGGTCTCATTACAATCAGCTTCCTTATTTGCACGGGAACGCCGGGCTCGGCATACGTGAATTCGATCGTCGGTGGATTGTCGATATCGAGGAATACTTAATTCCCAA
>JAYSTZ010000100.1:0-4565 GCA_043719365.1 Verrucomicrobiaceae bacterium
GAGAGCGGTTGCGAGACTGAGAAGAACGATGAGTCGGTTGCCGTGTTTCATTTTGGAACAGGCGGATGTAGCGTGGAATAGCCTCCCGTCAAGGGAGACCAAGCCGCAGCGCGATGGTTTTTTGCGGGTGTGATTAAAAGTGGAATGGCGCGAAGCGCGGAGAAAGTAGCTCGCGAGTCCCTTCGCGGCACTACGCCATTCGCGAAGCGACAGTTCAATTAAAGTGCCGCTTCGCGGAGGTGCAAAGTCGCGAAGGGATTGCCTTTCAGGCTACCTCCGGTTCGCGAGCTACTTTGCGCTTCGCGCCATTCCACTTTTAATCACACCCGTTTTTTGCGATGCGCCGCTAAGTTCCCCGCCGCCGATGGGTCTTTGTGCGAGTATGAAACTCGTACCTGCTCTTCTCATCCTCACTACAGTCATCTCTGCCCGCGCCGACGTATCGCTTTCCCCGATCATCGGCAGCCACATGGTTTTACAGCGCGACGCCGCCTGCCCGGTCTGGGGCTGGGCGGATGCCGGTGAGGAAGTCACCGTGGAGTTTTCCGGCCAGAAGAAGACCGCGAAACCCGACGCCGCCGGCAAGTGGATGGTAAAGCTCGATGCCATGAAAGCGAACGCCACCAGCCAGGCCATGACCATCCGCGGCAAGAACACCCTCACGCTGGATGACGTCGTCGTCGGCGACGTGTGGCTCTGCTCCGGCCAGTCCAACATGGAGTGGGTCGTCTCCGGCGCTGCCAACCCGAAAGAGGAAATCGCAGCGGGCGATCATCCCCTCATCCGCCAGATCAAAGTGAACAACCCCGGCGCCGTGAAGCCCGAGGAAAAAGTCATCAGCGGCGGCTGGGAAAACGCATCCCCGCAAACCCTCGGCGGATTCACCGCAGTCGGCTACTTTTTTGCCCGCGAAGTGCGCAAGGAAGTCGATGTCCCCATCGGCCTCCTCAGCGCAAACTGGGGCGGCACACGCATCGAGCCATGGACCCCGCCGCAAGGATTCAAGGCCGTTCCCGCGCTCAAAGACATCGCCGATAAACTCGCCGAGTTTCCGAAAACGAGCGAAAAGCCCGACAAGGCCGACCCCACAAAAATGATCGTCAGCGTAAATCACCAGACTCCCCTCGCACTCTTCAACGGACGCATCGCCCCGCTCATCCCGTACGGCATCCGCGGCGCGCTTTGGTACCAAGGCGAGAGCAACGTCGGCGAAGGGATGCTCTATTTGGAAAAAATGAAGGCCCTCATCGTCGGCTGGCGCGAAGTGTGGCAGATGCCCGACATGCCGTTCTACTACGTGCAGCTCGCCCCATACATCTACGGCGGCGCAAACCCCGAGAACCTCGCCCGCATCTGGGAGGCACAGACCGCCGCCCTCAAAATCCCGCACACCGGCATGGCCGTTCTCACCGATATCGGCAACAAAACCGACATCCACCCCAAGAACAAACAGGAAGTCGGACGCCGCCTCGCCCTCTGGGCCCTCGCGAAAGACTACGGCAAGACCGGCCTCGAATTCAGCGGCCCCCTCTACAAAAACGCCGCGTTCGATGGCGGAAAAGCCACGCTCACCTTTGACCACGGCAAAGGCCTCAAGTCCAAAGACGGCCAGCCCCTCAGCCACTTCCTCATCGCCGGAGAAGACAAAACCTTCGTCCCCGCAAAAGCGGAAATCGTCGGCGACACCATCGTCGTCAGCGCCGAAGGCGTCGCCAAAGCCACCGCCGTCCGCTTTGGCTGGAGCCACGACGCCGAGCCAAACTTTTTCAACGCTGCCGGCCTCCCCGCCTCGCCCTTCCGCACCGACGACTGGCCGGTGAAGTAACCCCGCATTTCTCACACCTTATAAAAAGGCGTTCGCAATCCTAGTCGGATGGCGAACAGTCCCGAGAGAAGTATCTGGACATATTGAGGGCTCCTCTCTGCGTCGCGCATCCATCAAGCGCCGACCTGAATTTCAGGGCACATCACAGCGGACGTATTTTCCACAGGATTCTCCTCATCGTACTTCCAGCGGCGCGAGAATCGGATCAGCGGAAGCTCGAAGCATCGCCAGAAAACTTGCGAGTAAACGAGGCAGGACGCGACGGCTAGCGCCGTGGACAGATGTCGGCCATTGATGAGCGCTCCCGTCATGTCCAGCAAGGGCATATGGAAGAGATAGATAAAAAAGCACCGGACTCCGATAAATCGCAGAGGAGCAGTCCGAAGGATGCACGCAAGTTTTTCACATCCTCCCGAAATAATCGCGAGCAACAGCGAAACGAAAAAGAAGGAATAGAGCGTATGATTGAGGCCGAAAGCCCATGTGAACGTCCGCCCGAACGACGGGACGCTAATTGCTGCGGCGATTGCGCCAAGGAGCCACGTCGCGAACACCAGCCACGACCTGTTTTTAATGAGCACTGCTTGCAAGTTTGGACTGCTCCAAATTACCGCTCCTGCGATTCCGCAACCGATTCCGTCCAGCCTGCAGAAGGTGAAATGATATGCTGCTTCATAGCCAAACCGATTAGAAGATCCAAGCAGCACATACCGACAAATCGGCGAAATCATCACCATTGCCAAGGCAATCCGAAATATGGTGCTACGGCTACAATACAGCGCTAGAATCGGCGCAGCCAGATAGAAGTGCTCCTCAACGGCAAGGGACCACAAAGGGCCGAGCAAATGAGACGGCATCTGTCCAAGACTGACCGATACGTTTTGCGCGAAGCAACTATATGAAATCCACGAAACCCGATAATCCACCCCTATCTGATCCGGGCAGGACAGAAAGACCAGTGCAAGAAGAACAAAATACAGGGGCCAGATTCGCCAGATTCTCCGAATGTAGAATGCTTTGACACTGGATACCGATTTGACGTTTCGGAGAAGGATTCCGCCAATTAGGAATCCAGAAATCACAAAGAATAAGTCCACTCCAGCTGCTCCCGATAAGCAGAATGAAAAGAAATCCGGCGAGATGCTTTTGAATGCCGCATCAAATTGCTGAACATAAAAATGCACAAAGACCACTATCAGGATTGCAACGCCGCGAAGGCCATCGATTTCCATAACTCTGGTGTTGCTGTGTGAGGGCTGTAACTGTTGAGGCATACGCGGTCTTTTAGCAAGGAATGTGCCGCAAGCAGGGACGGCCAACCCCTCACCCACTTCCTCATCGCCGGAGAAGACAAAACTTTCGTCCCCGCCAAAGCGGAGATCGCCCGCGACACCATCGTCGTCAGTGCCGAAGGCGTCGCCAAAGCCACCGCCGTCCGCTTTGGCTGGAGCCACGACGCAGAGCCCAACTTTTTCAACGCTGCCGGACTCCCGGCCTCGCCCTTCCGCACCGACGACTGGCCGGTGAAATAACGGCGGCCTCAAACGGGTGTGATTGAAAGTGGGCTGGAAGCGCGACGCGCAACGGTAGTAGGACAGCCTTCTAGGCTGTCGGAGTGGGATAGGCTTCCAGCCTGTCTCGTTTCCCCCTCGTCCCTTCGCAAAGGCCGCCGCAAAGGCTCTTGCTTGTCGCTCTGGACGGGCTGGAAGCCCATCCCACCCCGACAGTCAGGATGCCTGTCGCAATACAAGCAGCATTCCACTTTTAATCACACCCGTTGGGGTGAGATGCGCGCAAATCTCCCTTGCCACGCGCAGAGACTCCGCCTATTCCCGCCCCGTCGCCGGGGGCACCAGTATTTTTCCACACCCACTGCGACGACATCTCGGCGGACGGTAATTTCTGGGGCTCCGTCGCCGGCCATCCATCCTACACCTACATGTTCAAACAACTCGCCATCGTGGCGGGCTTGGCCGCGCTCTACCTAAGCGCGCCGCTCGCTTCCCAAGCCCAAGAACCCACAGTTGCACCGCAGCCCAAAGCAGCGGTGCAAGAGCCCGACCTTGCCGCCAAGGTGAAGCTGCTGGAGCAAAAAGTCTCCGATTTGATCGCGGTGGAAACGAACAGCGCGCCGAGTGCCGGAAGTGTTCTGGAGAGCAACGCCGCCCCTGCGCACAATACGTGGATCATGGTCAGCTCGGCGCTCGTGCTTTTCATGACGCTGCCGGGTCTGGCGTTGTTTTACGGCGGACTGGTGCGACGGAAGAATGTGCTCTCCATCCTCGCGCAGTGCCTCGCGCTCACGGCGGTCGTCACGGTGATTTGGTGGGCCATCGGATACTCGCTCGCATTTGGAAAAGGCGGAGTGCTGGGCGGGACGGAGTTTGCGTTCTTTAAGGGCGTAGAGTTTGAGCCGAACCGGACTTACTCGAACTGGGTGTCGCACAATATCTGGGCGATCTATCAGCTCACATTTGCGATCATCACTCCGGCGCTGACGATTGGTGCGGTGGCGGAGCGCATGAAGTTTTCCGCTGTGATGCTGTTCAGCGTGCTCTGGATGTTTGTGGTCTATTTCCCAGCGGCGCATCTTCTATGGGGCGACGGCGGGCTTTTTAATGGAATGGCTAATGCGGATGCGAAAGTCCACGCGATCGATTTCGCGGGTGGTATCGTTGTTCACATCACGAGCGGATGGTCCGCGCTGATGCTGTGTATTTTGCTGGGGAAACGGCGGGAG